>JBAUTA010000034.1:0-2241 GCA_049581985.1 Kovacikia sp. | reverse complement strand
ATTTCATTCTAGATAGAGGTGACGAGTTTAGGGCATTTTAGCCATCAAGGGATAAAACCCCTAAAGGCTAGAATGGCCTATTCTCATAGATGCATAAAATGCCAAAATTTAGAATGAAACAGCCCTGGGGTACATTCCAATTCTGCGGATGCCATTCTGAACGCTACAATCGCGGAGTGAAGAATCTCGATTGATCGGATGAGACGGAGATCCTTCATTCCACTCCGTTTCATTCAGGATGACAAAACTAGGATGCACCCCTTAGTGGTGCAGAAAGCGCATCGTTGTCTCAACCTGAGAACAGAACGACCTTGGCGAACTCAATTTGGAAGTCCAACGCTGCTCGTTTGCAGCGAGAAGCACAGGCTGGAGGCGGATTTGTTTTCGGTAACGCTGCCAGTGGCGGCAGTGGCAAGTGCTGATAGCAGAGTCCTGCCAACTGCCGCAAATCCAATTGCAGAAAACTCAATCCGCGATCGCCATGCCAATCAATCAAAGAACGTTGCCCTGCTTTTACCAACATCATCCCCAGCATCAGGGCGATCAGGGTGGCACAATCGAGCAGCATGAATAAGCAAGTGAGTGCCTGAGCATCGCGCAAGCCGGAGTGCACGACCTCGAAGGCAGAAGACTGATAATCCTTGAAGTGGGGTTCAATCCCGCCAAAGCGCTGACCATAGAGGGCAAAGGTTTGCAACGAAGGTGGTTGGTCAGACAGGACTGCCCAAGTCTCTTTGGCATCGCTTAACTGAGCCGTAGCGAGATGACAGGCAACGTCACTGAAGACCTGCACATTCTGGTATATATAAGCCTGCTGAGGTGGTATGGCGCGACAATTATTTAGACCGAATGACGATTACATTGCCCACCCCAAAATTGCAAAAAAAGAGGTCACTTTTTCATTTATAAACCGGATCAGATCGCATCGCTTAGTTCAGCAATTGTGATCAACCGAAAGTTTCAAAGAAAAGACACTAGGAGACGTCCCAACAGCAATTCGAGATGTCCTAGTGCCCGCAGCAATAAAATATCAACACGTCCAACGGTGCAGAAAACTCATAACAGTCTCAGAATGAGAACGCAACGACCTTGGAGAACTCAATGCGACAGTCTAAGGCGTCTCGTTTACGCTGAGAAGCGCAGGCGGGCGGTGGATTGCCCTTAGGCAACGCTTGGAGGATGGGCAAGGGCAATCGCTCGTAGCAAAGCCGAGCCAGTTCCCGCAAACCGAGTTGCAGAAAACTCAAGCCCCGGTCGCCATGCCAATCCAGACGACTCCGTTGACCCGCCTTAACCAGCATCATGCCCAACACCAGGGCAATCAGATAGGCGCAATCCAGTAGCATGAATAAGCGGGTCAAGACTTGGGCATTGCGTAACCCTGAGTCAATCACATCAAAAGCGGCGGACTTGTAATCCTTAAAGTGGTGCTCAATCCCCCCAAAGCGCTGACCATAGAGCGCAAAAGTTTGCAGAGACACCGTTTGGCTGGACAAGACCGCCCAGGGGTTTTGCGCACCCGGCACATTAGCCGTTGCCAGGTGCGCATCAATATCACCTAATATCCGCACCGGCCCCACCAGATAGGCTTGTTCTGAGGGCGGAAAGAGGCTCTCTACCGATTGAGTTCGACCGTCGGGAGTGGTCACCAACAGGTCTGACTTCACCCGAATCGCCCCATCCCACTGCTGTTTGTTCAACCAGCGCATCAACTCACTATGTTCAAACCCTCGGTCGGCCAGCAACGTCACCTGCACCTCCGGCGGTAGGACGGTTTGGGTGCGCTCTAGCACGGGCTTATACTACATCAAAGCCAACGGTAGCACTGCCATGCTCCAGCACCACCTGGGCCAGGGTAAAGGAGCGTCCACCCCAGACAAAGCACACTTCTATCAAACAAAATTGATCCCACAGCATGCTGGTGTCCAGAGTCAGAAGAATCGCCTCTCCTGCAAAGGCCGATAGCGCTTGCCGCAGGAGAGGCTCGTAGTATCGTTCCGCTGTGATCTGCTCGTTATGGAGAAAGTAGCGCAGCCGTCCCATGTAGGCACGGGCACCGCAGTCACGATGCGAGAGATAGGGTATCCATCGCCCTAGACAGGCTTGACCGGACTGCAACACCGCCGCCACAATTTCCGCAAACCCTTGCAGATGAGGTTGGTCTTTGGGCTGCACCCATTGACTCAATTGGTCTTGCAGTTGACGATACAGGAGGGGTGTTTCCATGAGGCTGGCCTTGAG
>JBAUTA010000033.1:0-2114 GCA_049581985.1 Kovacikia sp. | reverse complement strand
GAACCCACCCCTAGTCCCCCTCTAAAACTTTCGTTTTGGTCTACTAGGGTTTGGTCAGGTTTGAATCTTGTCAGCTTGGGCATAGTAAAGGGTTATTATTTCTGGACTTTCCGTCCACAAAATCATTCTTTACAGACGACCAGGTACTTTCAAAGGCATAGCCTGCAATTTTGCTTATTTTTGGTGTGAGGAGAGACAATGACCCATTCACTTGATCAAGAAAGTTCAGATTCTCAGAACGAAGGCAGTAGTCCAATATTGCAAATTTGGGGTAACTCGCTTTTATCCGGGGAAGTATCGATCAGCGGTGCGAAGAATGCGGCTCTGGTGATCATGGCTGGGGCCTTACTCTGTTCAGGGGACTGCCGTCTGCGAAACATTCCTGACCTGGTGGACGTTGCCTACATGAAAGCAATTCTGGCATCGCTGGGAGTGCAAATTACGCAGTGCAACAATAGTCTGGAAATTAATGCTAGCGATATTCGACAATCAAAAGCCCCCTCTGATCTGGTCGGCCAACTACGGGCTAGTTTCTTTCTGATTGGTCCGCTACTGGCACGCCTGGGGGTTGCCCGGATTCCTCTTCCTGGGGGGTGCAAAATTGGCTCTAGACCTGTGGATCTTCATATTCGTGGACTACAGGCGATGGGAGCGGATGTCCGGATTGAGCAGGGAATCGTGCGTGCCTGCATTAAGGCAGGGAAGCGTCGGTTACAGGGAGCTAACATTTACCTGGATTGCCCCAGCGTTGGCGCAACGGAAACGCTGATCATGGCAGCAACGCTGGCAGACGGTGAAACCATCATCGGTAATGCTGCCCAGGAGCCGGAGGTGGTTGATCTGGCAAACTTTTGTCGGGCTATGGGAGCAAGGATTAGGGGAGCTGGAACCCAGACGATCGTAATTTCCGGGGTGCCTCGACTCCATACTGTGGACTACAGCATCATCCCCGATCGGGTTGAAGCAGGCACCTTTCTGGTGGCAGGAGCCATTACCCATTCACCCTTAAGTTTGACAGCGGTCAATCCCCATCATATGACAGCAGTCATTGACGTCCTGCGGGCAACAGGATCCGCCGTTTTTGCCGACGCCCCCGATCGCCTCCGGATTGTACCCGCCCATCACCATACCGCTACGACGATCGAGACGCTTCCCTATCCGGGTTTCCCAACGGATATGCAGGCTCAGTTGATGGCAATGCTGGCTCTTTGCAACGGCACCAGCACGATCGTCGAAACCATCTTTGAAAATCGTCTGCGTCACGTTCCATCCCTCAACCGGATGGGGGCAAATATATCTGTCAAGGGGAACCGTGCTTTGATTCAGGGCGTTTCTCGCCTTTCATGTGCCACCGTGGTTGCAACTGATTTGCGAGCTTCCGCAGCCCTGGTGCTGGCAGGACTGGCGGCAGAAGGAAAAACCACCATTCAGGGCCTGCATCATCTGGATCGGGGCTATGAAAAGCTTGCAGAGAAACTGCAAAAATTAGGAGCCAGACTGGAGCGCATCCAAACCGATCCAAACTCTAGCAATGATGGGGTTTCCTCCCATCCATCAACCCAAATTGTGCCGCCTGGTCGTTCCAATCACCTTTATGGGGTTGAAGTAGCGTAGGGCAAAAATAGAACAACTTTCTCCTGGCAACCAATTCGTACACTCATGTGAGGGAATAGGACGATGAGAGGGCATTTAGAGCATTTAGAGCAGTTTGAAATAGAAAGAACCAACGATTCTTTAGGGTTGGTGGAACAGGGGCTACCTGACCTGAGCTTAATGGCCCAGGTAGACTCGTCGGCTGACCTGCAATCAGCTTCACCTGTATTGCCCGAACTTGGAACTAAGTCATGGCGATGGCTATTGTTGGCTCTTTGTTCTGCGGTAGGGGGGATTACCGCCTTTGCATTTGTTTGGCTGACCTCAATTCCAGCGGTAACAAATTGTCAAAGAATTTCACCCCTTTCACCGGATATCGAACGGCTTTCCTGTGCCCAGGAGGCAGCCAAATCGGGAAAACTGCCTGAACTCATGGCGGGTTTGCGCCTGGTAGAAGAGTGGACTCCAGAGCATCCCCTCTATCATCAGGCAGAGCAATGGATGGCAGAGTGGTCCCAGTC
>JBAUTA010000032.1:0-1504 GCA_049581985.1 Kovacikia sp. | reverse complement strand
CCCCCAGGCAGGGGGTTCCACCCCCTCCACCCCCAAACTCATCTTTTGTTTAATTGCGTCCAGCTACTTATAGCCCGATTGCTGAGGACGAGGTGCAGGGGCTTGCGCTGGAGGTGCAGCGCGACTCCAGCGCGATCGGCTTAACCGAACGGTGGAAACCTGGCTGGCAGGATCCCCACCCTTAATCCCCTGTCCTGATCAAGCGGGCGATCGCGAATGACCGCGATCCTTAGAAACGAGATTTCTAGTTCCCTTGCCTGTTTCTACAGGGCTTTTGGATTTCCGGTTGCTCTGATCCTGATAATTACGTTAAATTTAATTAACAATCGTTCTAAACGAAAGTTTATCGGCGATTACCACCGGAATGGTTCGATCTCATGACCTGTAAAAGAACATGGCATTTTATCCCAAAGTCTTTGATGAGCGGTTTATTCCATCACAGGGTCGATAAGAAGTGGCTGTATTAAGAGGGCGCTGATTTATGAAATTTTCCTGGAGAACGGTTTTATTGTGGACAATCCCTGCCTTGGTGATTGGGTTTTTCCTTTGGCAGGGGTCGGTTTCCACGTCTCCTATAAATATGGGTAAGAATGCCGCCAGTACCCGAATGACCTATGGTCGCTTTTTGGAGTATCTGGATGCAAATCGGGTGGTTAGCGTAGATCTGTATGAGGGTGGACGTACGGCGATCGTCGAAGCGGTTGACCCGGAACTAGATAATCGCCTCCAGCATCTACGGGTTGAGTTGCCCGGCAACGCTCCAGAACTGATTTCGCGGTTAAGAAAGTCAAACATTAGCTTTGACGCCCATCCAGTCCGCAATGATGGAGCGCTCTGGGGACTGCTGGGTAATTTAATCTTTCCAATTCTGCTGATTGGAGGACTATTCTTCCTGTTCCGCCGTTCTGGTAATGTTCCGGGTGGGCCTGGGCAGGCCATGAACTTTGGCAAATCTCGCGCCCGGTTCCAGATGGAAGCCAAGACAGATGTCATGTTTGATGACGTGGCAGGGATTGAAGAAGCCAAGGAAGAACTGCAAGAAGTGGTGACCTTCCTTAAGAAGCCTGAACGCTTTACGGCGGTCGGTGCCCGGATTCCCAAGGGAGTTCTGTTGATTGGTCCTCCCGGTACGGGAAAAACCCTGCTGGCAAAGGCGATCGCTGGAGAAGCGGGGGTTCCTTTTTTCAGCATCTCCGGTTCTGAATTTGTGGAGATGTTTGTTGGGGTTGGGGCCTCGCGGGTGCGGGATCTATTCAAGAAGGCGAAGGAGAATGCTCCGTGTATCATTTTCATTGATGAAATTGATGCGGTTGGGCGGCAACGGGGAGCAGGCATCGGAGGTGGTAACGATGAGCGGGAGCAAACGCTGAATCAGTTGCTGACCGAGATGGATGGGTTTGAGGGTAACACGGGTATCATCATCATTGCGGCGACGAACCGCCCGGATGTGTTGGATTCTGCGCTCTTGCGTCCCGGTCGCTTTGATCGTCAGGTAACCGTTGAC
>JBAUTA010000031.1:0-2843 GCA_049581985.1 Kovacikia sp. | reverse complement strand
CGGTTCCAGCGGATCGGGCAAGACCCAGACGCTGAAGGCGATCGCCTACGAACTCCATAACACCTACCCAGCGATGCAGTTGGTCATCATCGATTTTCATGGCGACCAGAATCTTCAGGGCGAAGTTTGCTATCCGCTGCACATGAGCAGCCCCTACGGGGTAAACCCGCTGTATATCAATCTGGATCCAGAGGGAGGTGGGCCGAATCTTCAGGCGATCGCCGTTGCCGCCACGCTCAAGAAAGCGTTGCAGATGGGACCTGTGCAGGAAGGTCTGTTGCTGGAGGTTCTGGGGGATTGCTACCGACACAAGCACATTGCTCAGGAAGCTGAGAACACCTGGACAAGGGAACCGCCCAATTTTGCCGATCTTCAGGCAGAGATTGAGCAACGGGTGAAGGAGGGGTGTAAGGACAGTGCCAAGCTGAAGCTCAAACTGAATGCCACCTTTGCCTATGGGATTTTCAATCGTCCGGCATTCCTATTGGAACATCGGCTGGTGCGGGTTGATCTGTGTAAGTTGCCGCCGGAGTTGGGGGCGATCGCGGCTGAGTCTCTAGCGAAATACTTGATGGATACTCATCGGCTTCAGGGTGAGGTAGAAAGCAAAATCCCCAGAACCTATCTGTTCATCGATGAGGCGAAGGAGATGGCGAAGTCTCCGGCGCTGGATCGGATTATTGCCGATGGACGGAAATATGGGCTGAATCTGGTTTTGGCCTCTCAGAGCGAGCGGCATTTATCGGCAGATGTGTTGGGGAATGCGGCGACCAAGATTGTGTTGCCTGTGGATCAGGTGGAGGTGAAGAAGGTCGCGGCGAAGTTCCGGTTTGCGGAACAGAAGGTGGCAGCGTTGTTGCCGTTGACGGCGCTGTGTCGGTTTGGCAAGCACGCGGAACAGGTTGAGATTTTGCCCTATTACCAGCGGGTGGCTGAAGGAGGGGATGATGCGTAGGTTTTTCGTGGCGATCGCAGTTTTCTTGTCAGGCTGTAATTCGATGTCTCAGGTGTCCCCATCGATGCCTGTGCCTGTAGTTGAACCTACTCCGATTATCAATCGCAGAACGAATCTGGTACCCCGCGAGCTGAAGTTGAAGCTGACGCTGGATGACCCGGCAGATTTGAAGGTGAAGCAGGGCGATTCGGTGATGAAGGGACAGGTGATTGGCGATCGCACCTCTGCCAGAAAACCCCTGGAGCAACAGCGTCAGGTCATTCGCCTCAAGTTGGAAAACCTAAATGCAAATGCTGGAGCAAGCTCAAGCCCCGTCAGTTATGCGGTTGAACAGGCGAGGGTTCGTCAGGCTCAGGTGCGGGTGCAACAGGCGAGGGAGGCGATCGCCCAGTTCAAGACCAATTCCCCTTGGACGGATTATGCCTGGGCAAGTTTACCGCTCTACAAGGAATCGACACAGGTTTCACAACTGGCTATCAAGGCTCAAGATGCTGAGGCTGAGTTGGGGCTGGCGGTGGCTCAGCTTCAGGTGGCTAGGGAGAATAGGCAGCAGAAGGCTGTTGGTCAGGAGCCTCCAGTGCAGCAGGCTTTGCTGATGTCTCAGTTGAAGGATGTTGAGGCGAGGTTGGATGGAGTGGGGGTGGTGCGATCACCCTACGATGGCACTATCAAAAAAATCAAATGGATGAACCAGGTCAACCAGGAACTTGTGGTTGAAATTACTTTGACGGTTCAGGCACTTGATAAAGCGCTTTGAGCGCATTCGGGATAAAACCCTGTTTTCCCTTACAATGAAAGCGCTTTTGCTGCGCTGCACCATGACTCGCAATAAATTCGATCAGTTTTCAAAGGAATTTTTGGAGGAGCTACTGTCCCCTTTGGGTACTGTGGAAAAGAGTCTGGAGATTTTGGGTACGTCAAGGCTAGTCGATCTGTATTTTGCACCTGCTCCGCAAACTGAAACTGAGCCTCAAATGCTGGGATTGTTGGGCAGAATTGCGGCAACGCCTTGTCTGTTGGAGCCGTTTCGGAACCCGCCCACGACGACGGAAGTGAAGGACTGTCTGTTAAAACTGTTGTCAGTCCATGCTGATTTACAACGCCGGACTCAACGGGATGATGCAAATGTTTCGGAGGCAGAGTTGCCAAGGTTATGGATTCTGGCTTCGTCGGTTTCTGGAAATTTGCTCGAACGGTTTGCAGCGACTTCTAATGAATCTTGGCCTTCGGGAATTTACGGGTTAGGCGAGGCACTTTGTACGGCGATCGTTGCGATTAATCAGTTGCCGCTGACGGAGGACACGCTCTGGTTGAGGCTCTTGGGGAAAGGATTGACGCAGGAGCAGGCAATTTCTGAGGTGCTAGCTATCCCAGAGGGGGATCCACGACGTAGCAGGATATTACAATTATTGGCGGGATGGAAGATTACACTAGAGATAAATGACCCAGCAGACGATGAAGAGCGAGGTGTACTGATGGTATTGTCACAGGCTTATCTGGAGTGGGAAAAAGAAACTCAAGAGAGAGGCATTCAACAAGGCATTCAATCTGAACGTCGGATAACGCTTGAGAATTTGTTCAAGGCTCGGTTTGGTGCGATTGATGAGTCATTGACGGCTATTCTGCCAAAGCTGGTGGCGTTGTCTGCGGAGGACTATACGCAGTTGCTGCTGGAGTTGCCTCGGTTGTCTCAAGATGATGTGGTAAAGAGGTTTCAGAATCAGCCATAACGAGAATGCATTACTCTATCCTGAAACTGAAAATTTTCCGGTGAACTCACCCCGATGTTCTAGGTCTTCTCGGCTGTCTTGTGTCAGTTTGACGGCATCAATGAACGGCATTTGTTGAGCAATTTGCCGGAGTTGGGTGAGAGCTTCTAATGCTTTGA
>JBAUTA010000030.1:0-6991 GCA_049581985.1 Kovacikia sp. | reverse complement strand
GCGGAATTGTTTATGATCGGCGAAGCGAAAGGAAGGCGGGGATGAAGGGAGGGAGAGGGGGATTAATCGGGAGAGGGGGAGAGGGAGAGGAGGGGGGATTAGGCTGAGTAAGGGTTTCACCGACTTTTGCGGAAGGGATAGCCCCTTCTTTTGTTCCCTATCTCTGCTTGCTTAGGTCTGATACCTATCCTCTGATTACTAACCCAGTTACAATAATCAAAAGCTGCTCGAATCGGGTACAAGGCTGAAAAGGATCGGATTTTGCGTGACCCAGGATCGCTCAACTCCTAATCAGGGAGAACGAAAAACCCTGTATCAAAAGGTGACGGCTTCCAGTTACTACGGTCTGCTGGGGGTGCCTCCCTCTGCTTCCGTGCGAGAGATCCGCCAGGCATACCGGGACTTGAGCAAACTGTATCATCCCGACACAACTTCCCTGCCTGCGGCGATCGCCCTCCGTAAGTTTCAGGATCTCAATGAAGCTTACGCCACCCTTAGTAGTCCAGAACGGCGAATTGTGTATGACCAGAAAATTGGCTACTCCAGGGTTCCGGTGATTCAGCCCTTGCCGAATTTGAACCAATCTAACTCCCAGTCTCGCGTTACAGAGTCCTCTTCCGCTTACCTCGAACCCACCGATCGTCCCCTTTCTCCCGGAGAACTGTTTGCCCTGTTCATTCTGGGCTTGACCTTTCTCACCTGTTTGGTGTTAGCAATCACGATCGGGTTAACCCGCGGAGATACCGTTCTTCAACCAGTCGCCGCCCACCCTATACCGTTGCAGCAAGCAGCGACTTCTATCCGAACTGACAGTCCCAAGCCAACAACCCATAAACCGGATTCGGTGTCCTTAGTCGCTCCCTTAGCCACTCGTACAGCAGCCCCTGTTTCCGAGGCTCCGTTAATCCAACCCTCCCCAAATTCTGTAGATTCTTCTGAACGATCGCATGTCACTTCCTCCCCCTGAGACTCCGCTATATAATCACCCTCTGCCTGAGATTGAGCAATGGCTGATTGAACACGGATGTAAACAAGATAAAGACGAACTGCACTGTTGGCAGATCCAGCGCTCTGACTGGCAGGCAGAGCTTTGCCTGGAAATTGACCAACTCACTGTCCGTTATTTCCAATCCACCCCAGGCACCCCTTTTAAGGATCAGCTCAATCAACCTGCGGTTCAGCGGTCTTTTAAGTATTCCCTGAGTCGTCAGGATATCGAAGCTGCTGTCTTTGCAGGCCCCTAAGGATTGCCAATTATCGTCGGAGCCCTCTGGGTTAGAACGGCGTGCAGCCCCTACAGGGTATTGGATTTATAGCTATTGCTAGTAGACCAAAACGAAAGTTTTGGAGGGGGGTAAAGGGGTGGAACCCCTGTCTGGGAGCGAAGCCCCCATACCCCCATCTGCACCCTTCATTTTTTAAATTGGTATCATAACTCAAACTCATAACTTTCCAAACCGTCGTTCTCGCTGCTGGTAATCCCCCAGGGCTTGATGAAATTCCTGACGATCGAAGTCGGGCCAGAGGGTGTTAGTGACGTAGATCTCAGCATAGGCCATTTGCCAGAGCAGGAAATTGCTTAACCGCATTTCGCCACTGGTGCGAATGAGTAAATCGGGGTCGCAGATACCAGTGGTGTAGAGGTGGCGCTCAAACAGGGCCTCGTCAATCTCCTCAGGATGGAGTAGGCCCTGTTCCACTTTTGCAGCGATCGTCCGGCAGGCTTGCAGGATTTCCTGCCTGCCTCCATAGTTGGTTGCGACAGTAAACTGAATGCCCTGGTTATTCTCAGTGCTTGCCACCGATCGCTCAATTTCCTCCCGCAGGGAGGAGGGCAAGGCATGCAGGTTGCCCACAAAGCGGATACGGACATTCTCTTTCATCATTTCCCGCAATTCCTGCCGCAAGACCCGTTCAAACAAGGTCATCAAGAATTCCACTTCTTCCGACGGTCTACCCCAATTTTCGGTGGAAAAAGCATAGGCGGTCAGTGCCTGAATTCCCCAATCCCGGCAGCAACGCAACAGATCCTTGAGCACATCGACCCCGCGTCGATGTCCCATAATCCTGGGCATTCCTCGACGTTTCGCCCAGCGCCCATTGCCATCCATAATGACAGCAACATGTCTGGGCAATCGTTCTCGCACAAGGTCGGTGGGTAACTCTTGCAAAACGGTCGGCTGTACAGTCATTTTTTCTCCCAAAAAGCAGACGATGGAAACTTAACAGGAAAAGGCAGAATGCTCTGAGTTAAGGAAAGCCAGGACTCCCTTGGCATAACAGAAGATTGAGCAGCTAGGATAACCTCTATTTTTCAACTCCCTTCAAAGCCATTAACTCTAGCTTTGCCTATGGCGTCAATGGCTTTACCTTTAGACCCAAATATTCTTTGTCTAATCTTGATATTTGACGAGGCCAGGGGCAACAGGTGAGGAATGAGATGGGAGGGAATTGGAGCTGAGTGGCAGGTGCACAATTAAAATACAACCTTTATAAGACTAATTGCCCTCTACTGATTTACCGATTCTCCCTAATTAACCTTTTCGTTTCCTGGGATGTAATAAACGTGACACCAGCGTGACTCCTTTTGCCGCAATCTGGCGACCCAGGCTACGGAAATCGGGGGCAACGGGTTCGCGATCGGCGGTTTGGGAGAAGCGTGCTTCTAGCAGTTCCTTGAGCTTACTACTAGTCAGGGGACGATTTAGTATGCCCCGCTCTGCTAGGGAAATCGATCCTGTTTCTTCTGAAACAACAACGCAAATACAATTTTCGACCCGCTCTGTAATTCCCATCGCTGCCCGATGACGGGTACCCAATTGCCGCGATGCCGTTCGTTCAGACAGGGGCAAAATTACGCCAGCCGCTATCACCCGCCCATCACGAATTAAAACGGCTCCATCATGCAATAGGGTGGATGTTTGAAAAATGGTTTGGAGCAGCTCTTTTGAGACTTCAGCGTTTAATCTTACCCCTGGTACAGAAAAATCGCGTTCATCTATCGGACTCACGGTTTCCAGGATCAGAAGCGCACCTGTCCGATTCTGGGACAATTCTTTAATTGCATCGACAATTTCATCCGTGACGCTGCCCGATTTCAGGTTTGTTCGCCGGGAAGATTGAAAAAGTTGAAGAATTTCTCCTCGCCCCAACTGTTCCAAAAATCGGCGGAACTCTGACTGAAGGATAAAGGCCATCGCCACAGCTGAGCCAATCACCAGATTGTTTAAGACAAAACTCAATAGGGTTAAATCCAGGCGGCGGCTGAGAGCCGCTGCTAACATCAGGATGATGAACCCACGCACCATCCACAGGGTTCTGCGCTCACCAATGATGACTAGCATCATGTAAGTGACAGCTAAAACCAAGCTGATGTCAACTAAGGGTCGCAGGTTTTGAATGATCAGAATTACTAGAGACTGCATCCAGCCAGGGTCTGTCAGCCATTGCTTCCATAGATATCCCATTGATCTGGACTAACCCTGCGCTTCTACAAAGGTTTTGAGGTTTAAGTTTTGAGATTTAAGTTTTAAGTTATCAGGCAGTTCTAATTCAAAACTCATAATTCAAAACTATTTCAGTCTTTCTGGCAACCGATCCTGCCGAATCAAGTCTTGATAGGTTTCTCGCTGCAAAATGATGTTGGCTTCCCCATCCCTGACAAGAACGGCTGCCGGACGCGGTATCCGGTTGTAGTTAGAGGACATACTGTAATTGTATGCTCCGGTCGCCAGGACAACGAGGACATCTCCAGGTTGGGTTACTGGTAGATAGGCGTCTTTGATCAGAATATCGCCAGATTCACAGTGTTTTCCGGCGATCGTAACCTGTTCAGTCATCGGTACAGACATCTGGTTTGCCACCACTGCCCGGTAGAGAGATTGGTAGGTAATCGGACGGGGATTGTCGGACATGCCGCCATCTACTGTAATGTAGGTGCGGAGTTCGGGAACGACTTTATTGCTCCCGATCGTATAAGCAGTGATGCAGGCAGAACCGATCAGCGATCGGCCTGGTTCACACAAAAGTTTGGGCAGGGGGATCTGCTGAGCTTCACAGGCAGTAACAATCGATTCAGCCACTACCTTAGCCCATTCGGCAATGCTGGGCGGATCGTCCGACTCAGTGTAACGAATACCTAACCCTCCCCCAATGTTGAGTTCTTTTACAGGCAATCCATAATGGGCAGCCTTACTGAACCACTGTGCCATTACGCTTCCCAGGTCGGTATGAGGTTGCAGCTCAAAGATTTGGGAACCGATATGGGCATGCAGACCAATACAAGTCAGCCCAGGCTGTTGGCTGATAAAGGCAAACACTTCGTCTAGTTGGCTAGGATCGAAGCCAAATTTACTGTCTAAATGTCCGGTGCGAATGTATTCATGGGTATGACATTCAATCCCAGGGGTGAGCCGGAGCAAAATGGGCAGTGAACCCTGGGCAACGGGGGAGGATGCTGCTGCTTGACTCTGTCCACGGACGTCTGGTTGTTCGACTACAAGCTCTACCAATGTTGTCAACTCATGCCAGTTGTCAACAACGATATTGCAGCCAGATTCGATCGCCAATCGGAGTTCTTCACGGGATTTATTGTTGCCGTGGAAGTAGAGTTTGGTAGGACTGGCTCCCGCTTGCAGGGCAGTGAAGAGTTCGCCACCGGACACAATATCTAGCCCTAAGCCTTCCTGGGTCGCGATCGCACAAACAGCCAAACAACTCCAGGCTTTAGAGGCGTAGAGAACTTGCGATTCTGCCGGATAGTAGGCCGCAAAAGCATCTCGATACTGGCTACAAGTCGATCGCAGCGTTTCCTCATCCAGGATATAGAGGGGAGAACCAAACTTCTGAACCAGATCAACGACGTCACATCCACCAATTTCCAAGTGATCTTTAAAGTTCACCTTAGCGGTCAAAGGCAGAAGCTGTTGGTTTGGCGACTGACTTCCTGGTGTGCTAGTAGCATCGGGCAAATACTGATGACCCGAATTTTGGATCTCCGTCGCGTGAGTCGATACCATTGTATAGTCCTTGTCCTCGATTAGGTGCGGGCACGATCCCTTTACCAGTTTACAATTGAGGGCTATCTTTCCTGAGAAAATATCGAACCTTTTGTGAATTTTCTCGAACTTCAACCCCTGACCCCCCCCCTTTTGCCCGCAACTGTTGAACTGGACCAGCGCTGTTTCAAGGGACTCTGGACCCTGGATGGATATCGCAGGGAGTTGGAGAGTCCAAATAGTGAGTTGCTTGTGCTAAAGCTGGCAGGGGAGGGGGGAAAAGAGAATAGGGAGGAAGGGAAAACCCCAAAGCAGCGGAGACAAGGGACAGAGTTTCCGGCCTCCGATCCCCTCCTCCCCCTCTCCCCTCCTCCTCAAAACTTAAGATCTTCCCCTCCTCCCCCTCTGCTGGCCCTTGGTAGCTACTGGGCCATTCTAGAGGAAGCCCACATTACTATCCTGGCGGTTGATCCCGACTATCAACGGCAGGGGTTGGGGCAGGCTTTACTATGGGCTTTACTCAATTCCGCCCATCGACGAGGGCTAGAACGATCGACCTTAGAGGTCAGAATTTCTAATCAATCAGCCCTATCTCTATATGAAAAATTTGGGTTCCGAGAGGCTGGGCGGAGAAAAAAGTATTACCAGGATACGGGGGAAGATGCCCTGATCTTATGGCGGAGTGGGTTACAATCCCCTGCATTTGGCGAGCTTCTACAGAGTTGGTGGCAACAGGCGGATGATCGCCTCCGATCCCGTGGTTGGAAGCTTTTCGCCGATTGGGAGCAGCCCAACGTTAAGAAAACTTCCTTGACTTGCGAATCCTTTTCCGTTAACAATCTCCCTTCGGAAGAGTTTCCATAACCATAAGCGCTTCAGATCTGCAAGTTCGGAGATCGCGAATCGTGCCTGCTGAGACATTGAACAGCAGGGAAATTCGCTATGCTAAAATCAGCATTACCGGCACGCAGCAGGTTACAGAAATACACCATGTTTGAACGCTTCACAGAAAAAGCCATCAAGGTGATTATGCTTGCCCAGGAGGAAGCACGCCGACTGGGTCATAATTTCGTGGGTACAGAGCAGATCCTCCTGGGTCTGATTGGAGAAGGGACCGGCGTCGCCGCCAAAGTGCTGAAATCTATGGGGGTCAACCTCAAAGACGCCCGGATTGAGGTAGAAAAAATTATTGGTCGAGGCTCTGGCTTCGTCGCAGTAGAGATTCCGTTCACTCCTCGTGCGAAACGAGTGCTCGAACTCTCCTTAGAAGAAGCTCGCCAACTGGGTCACAACTATATTGGCACTGAGCATTTGCTTCTGGGTTTAATTCGGGAAGGAGAGGGCGTTGCTGCCAGGGTTTTGGAAAATCTGGGTGTGGACCTATCTAAGGTTAGGACTCAGGTGATTCGGATGCTGGGCGAAACGGCAGAGGTCACCTCTGGAGGTAGTCAAGGGCGAACTAAAACTCCTACTTTAGATGAGTTTGGCTCTAACCTGACTCAAATGGCAGCCGATGGCAAGCTCGATCCGGTAGTGGGTCGTCAGAAAGAAATTGAGCGGGTCATCCAAATCCTCGGACGTCGGACCAAAAACAACCCAGTTTTAATTGGGGAACCAGGGGTCGGTAAGACCGCGATCGCTGAAGGTCTGGCTCAGCGCATCGCCAATGATGACATCCCCGATATTTTGGAAGACAAGCGGGTTGTCACACTAGACATTGGATTACTGGTTGCAGGCACCAAATATCGGGGTGAATTTGAAGAACGACTGAAAAAAATCATGGATGAAATCCGCTCTGCCGGAAACGTCATCCTGGTGATTGATGAAGTTCATACGCTGATCGGTGCAGGTGCGGCTGAGGGCGCGATCGATGCAGCTAATATCCTTAAGCCTGCTCTAGCGCGGGGTGAGCTTCAATGTATTGGTGCCACTACCCTCGATGAATACCGCAAGCACATCGAACGGGATGCAGCTCTGGAACGTCGTTTCCAGCC
>JBAUTA010000029.1:0-1666 GCA_049581985.1 Kovacikia sp. | reverse complement strand
CCATGCACCCTCCCACTCATCCCCCCATGCACCCTCCCACTCATCCCCCCGATTACATCCCCATCGCCGCCCTCAACCAATACAGCTACTGCCCCCATCGATGCTGGCGCATGTTCTGTATTGGTGACTTTACCGATAACCAGTACACGATTGAAGGCACCAGCCTGCACGATCGCGTCCACACCGTTGGCGAAGGGCACCGGGAAGATACCTGGCAAATTCGAGCAGTGTGGCTCAAGTCTGATCAGTATGGATTGATTGGCAAAGCCGATTTAATTGAAGCCGAAGCGGGGCACTGGTATCCCGTGGAATACAAACGCAGCCATGGCGGAGAATTTGATAACGATGAACTTCAGGTCTGCGCCCAGGCTCTTTGTCTGGAGGAAATGACCGATCAACCTGTTACCCAGGGCTACATCTATTACGCCCAGTCGCATCAGCGGCAGTTGGTTGAGGTTTCAGCCGCATTACGCCAGGCTGCGATCGCCACCATTCACGCCGTTCGTACCCTGCTACAAACTGGAGCGATGCCCCCAGCTATTTACACTCCCCGCTGCAAAGGATGCAGCCTTTATGCAAAATGTTTGCCCCAGGCCGTAGAAAAAGTTCGCAAGTATCGAGAAGCGTAATTTGGATCCATGAGTGGATCAGCCGATAAGATGATCCATCCACCCGCCTACCCATCCACCCGCCTACCCATCCACTCCACCACCACTATGGGCACTATTTACATCACTCAGGACGATGCGTTCATTGGCAAAACGGATGAACGGCTTCAGGTCAGGGCACAGAGGAAAACCTTGCTGGATGTGCCGCTGCTTAAGGTAGATGGAGTGGTGGTTTTAGGACGGGCCACCATTTCCCCAGCAGCTTTGATCGAATTGCTAGAGCGCAAAATTCCCCTTAGTTTTTTAACAGGAACCGGACGGTTTTTAGGCCGACTGGAGCCGCCCTTGACCAAAAACATTTTTGTCCGTTCTGCCCAGTGGCGGGCGATCGGAGAATCTCCCCAGGCATTGCATGTGGTCCGAGCATTCGTTCGCGGCAAACTTAAAAATTATCGCCATAGCCTGATGCGTACCCAGCGAGAGATGTCTGACCCAAACTCAGCCGCCTTAGCTAACCTTGCCCAGGGAATTACCCGGTTGGAGCAGGCGATCGCACCGATTAACACGACAAACGCCATCAATATGTTACGGGGATTGGAGGGCGCAGGCAGTGCGGCCTATTTTGGCTGTTTCCAATCCTTAATCCGGGTTGAGGGGTTTTCCTTTACAACCCGCCAGCGCCGCCCTCCCACTGACCCGGTTAATTCTCTGCTGAGTTTTGGCTATTCGTTATTGCGTCACGATCTTGAAGGTGCCATCAATATCGTTGGGTTTGACCCCTACCTGGGGTATTTGCATACGGAACGTTATGGCCGCCCATCTCTCGCTTTGGATGTGATGGAAGAGTTTCGTCCGCTGGTGGTGGATGCGGTGGTGTTGGCGGCAATCAATCGGCGATCGCTCACACCCTCTGATTTCACAGTGGAACCCTTGAGTCAGGCGGTGTCGCTTTCGGATGAAGGCAGGCGTAGTTTTTTACGCCTATACGAGCAAAAGAAACAGTCTCAGTTCAAGCATCCTGTAATGGGAAAACAATGCACCTATCAGGAAGCCTTTGA
>JBAUTA010000028.1:0-1904 GCA_049581985.1 Kovacikia sp. | reverse complement strand
CATATCGGCAATCAGGGTGTGTTCGGTCAACTTAGCCTGTATCCCTGGGGTGTTGGGGTCGAGGTCGAGTATTTGACCAGTAGCATCTCGTTCTCGAAGGTTGTTAATGTCATCCCATGTCAGATCGGCGCGTCCCGTTTGAAGCAGATTAGCCCGCAACTCATTCAGCGTCGGCAACGTTTGTTTGGTTAAAGTTCCCAGCTCATAACCACCACTGCCGAGAGTGCTGTTAGCGAGAGTACCGTCTGCGTTATACTTACCACCTTCTTTTGCATAAGTGGCATTAGGAGTCGTGGGGTCTCGAAGAACCCAGGGATTCGCCAGGGTGTGACCGTCTAACAATTTCATCCCGGGGACATATTTGCCCGTGACAGGATCTTTTACCCACTCCCGCAGCAGGTTGGTGACGTTGTCGTCGGAGCCGTAGGTCTGGCTTTGGTCAATGTAAGGTGAAACGTGGTTGACGTAGTTGGGGTTGGTGGGACCCATGATGTCGTCGGCAGTGCCGTATTTGCCATCTTTGCCAGGACTCTGGATATCATCGGCAGTACCGAACATGCCGTCTAGGCCAGCAGCTTCGGGGTTGGCCACTGTAGCACGGGAGATGTAGAGCTTGGTGTTCCCAGGATCGCCAGTTGCGGGGTTGGGTGCACGGTACAACGGGTCAGAAGGATCGAGGGGGATATAGACTTTGGAGCTAGTACCGTTAATGGTGTTGCCACCCTTACCGATGAAGTCTAGACCGTGGTCAAAGAACTGTCCGAACAGTGTATTCCAGCCAGTGAGAGAAGGGTCACCACCCAACGTGTTCAGGTTACGCTGGAAACTCTCAGTCACCTGCTTTGTAGTATCGTTGTTAATGTCGGTGAGGGTATAGGTGATATTATCAGTAATGTATGCCCCGTTAGAGGCAGCATCTACCCGCTCCAGAGCCGCCTGGGAGTCCACCAACTGGGAGATCATGCGGGGCGTATAGTCGTAAACTGTGAGGAACGGGTTGGCGTAGCGCTCCGCCAGATTCACATTGCCATTCGTATCAATCTGAATCCCATAGTTAGAGTTTTGAACTAGAGCCTTCTGAGCCGCGGTCATGTTCCCCCAGAGGGGCAGGGTTCCAGGCGTTCCAGTGCTCACATAGGTAGCTAAAGACGCATTCAAAGCATCCACTTGGTCTTGCTGAGCCTGATCTGCTTTAATCCGAGCTTGAAAGTCAGGATCAGAGGCACGCTGCTGCAAGTAGTTGCCGTAGTCGGCATCGCTAGTACGAGCAAAGGCGTAGAAAGCCGCGCCCCAGATGGCAGAGCTAGAGAGGGAAATGTTATTAAATAGACCCTGCACGTTCCGCAGACCAAAGGGTTCGCCAACTCCAGCAGCGGTGGTTCCAGCAGCCGTCACGACGGGGGGCAGGAACAGCGACCAAGCTGTATTGAAGACATCAAACGTTGTGTATCCCATCGAGTCAGCGAGCGAACTGGCAATACCGATAATTCCAAGTTCTACTACAGAGCCTCCTGGAGGCAAAGGAGTGGGAGTGTTGGTAAAGGGATCGTTAAGTACAGGTGCGCCAGTGAGTGGATCGGTAAAGCCAGTAGGAGGCACAGTATAGCCGTAGATCGGGGTTCCATCGGTTAGGTATTTGACGATGCGAATGATCGGAACGTTGATTTGTTCTTGGAGGAAGATCAGGTCTGAGAGGGTAATAGCAAAGCTTTTCATTTCAGGGAACTCCTGGTTTTAGATGTCGGTTGAACGATTGAACAAGGGATAATGTCCTTCGTCAGGCACTATGCTCAAAAATTGCAATTCTCGAGGCTCAAAGATGAATCAGCCCGATCGAAAAATTGCAATTCTCGAGGCTTAAATCTGAGAAAAGAACGCTTTTTTTAATGCGGTTGTTCTGTGAC
>JBAUTA010000027.1:0-2986 GCA_049581985.1 Kovacikia sp. | reverse complement strand
GTTAATATCTACATTTGAACATCCACCTGCTATCAGTTCATACCCTTGACGGTATAATTCGGCGACTTGTCGTAGACAGCTCGAAGTTTTATAGGCATCATCGGCATTTAACCAGACAAAAATATCGCCTGTGCAGTGTTGATAGCCTTTATTGATGGCATCAGTCTGGCCATTGTCTGGCTTACTCACCCAATAGGTCAAATAAGATGAGTATTTTTGAAGGATTATAGAAGTATTGTCAGTAGAGCCTCCGTCAATGATGATATATTCAACATTTGGATAGTCTTGAAGTAAAACAGAGCGGATAGTCTCCTCTAAAAAACGCCCATAGTTATAACTAGGAGTAACAATGCTAATGCGTGGTAGTTCTGAACCAGCAAGCATTGGTTTTGATAGAACTTCTGGTTGCTCTGTCCAGGGCCAACCTGTTTTGTTGAGTGGCGGATCGGGAAGGTCGCTGAGAGTAATTGGCGGATTCAGCGTAGTCATAGAGCGAGAAAAGGAATAAACTTCAATGGCTTGACTTCATCTCAATTGGCGGCAAACCTTTGCCCAGGTCGTCAGATTGCCTGCGGTATAGTCTAGAAATCCACGCACTTCCTCCGTACACCAGCGGGGAAGATTCTGAATGCCAGTCGTCAGAAGGAACTCTGCCAGATGTTCAACCCGATCGCAGATATCCCGATCGGTTGGATGAAACTCATAGCGCAATAGCCCCAGCAACCAGTCAGTCAGCACCATGCCCCAAAACTCATGTCTTAAGTCATCCAGGTAATCGTGGGGATTTCTTCTGTGATCGACTAGCGGTCGCCCAAAGGCAACGGTGTAGTTTGTGCCTGCCATCAGTGCTTGCAGAAAATAGCCACCCCAGATATCTCCATAGCGCTGAATTTTTCCGCCTGGCACATCCCACCCCATTGGAATGCAGAGATAGGCAGGGATGAGTTCACGGGTAACGCTGGTATTTTGGGTATTCACGGGAGTCCAGGTCTTTTGTTCCAGGGCTGTGTGTTCTTCGCCAGTGAAATCAACGCCCAGAATTTTGCCATTCAACCAGGTAGTTGCATCAACATCAGGTTCCCTTAGCCAGAGACCAACGGTCACGCCGATCGTCAAGGGTTGAGCAGGGGTTGAAAAGGTTGGCTGATTTCGGGTGCCCCGCAGTCTAAAGGGAAACCCCCGCGGATAGATGGGGCGTTTGACATCAAACTCTAAATGTTCACAGACATTGTGGAACTGTTTTTCCTCGGATAAAACGCCCCCTTTCCAAGCAGAACCCGTCAGCGCATGGCCACCAATGAAATTATCTTCTGTCACCCAATTATCATCATCAATGGAGATGAGCCGCTGGCAACCCTCTTCCAGGGCATGAAGATACCCAATATTGCGCCTGGTTTCATTGTTGTAGGGAATTCGTTGATAAAACCCTGGAAATTTACTTCCCCAAATATCCTGTTTTTCGATGTCCAGATAAATAGTTTCAAGTCCTGAATCCGTTAGCTCAACCGCAAGATTGCTAACATTGGCTGGCGTTTTATGATCCCCAACGATCCAGATTTTAGTTGTTTCGAGATTGCCATATTTCGCCAGGTTAATCCGATAGTCTTCAAGCAGATCAGGGAAATTGATAGTTGTCAGAACAATGTGATTATCTTTCATGTCTCTGATGCTTCCGTATTAGGTCCAGAGCGGCGAGCAAGCTCAGTCCTTAACGTTTACAAGTATTCCTAAAGCAAATCAGGACAAATATCGGGCAGTTTTTATTTTTTTGTTATGCTACAAATTCCTCTTTTTGCAGGAACAATTATGCTTGTAATACCGTCGTTAGAATATCTAAAAGCCAGGGATTTGTGTAATTAAACTAATACCAATCACCCCCCCGCCTGCGGCACCTCCCCTTGCCAAGGGGAGGTTGGGAGGGGTCTGATTTGCCGCATTCTCCAATTAGATCGGTATCAGTCAAACAGGTTTCATTGCACCCAGCGATTTATTTAACTGGCGAACCTAAAATATGACGATACAGGTCGATGTATTTTTGCGCTTGAAGTTCCAGCGGATACTCCTTCAGCGCAATTTCCCGACAGTTTTGGCCCATCTGCTGACGCAGGGCTTGATCTTCTAAAAGTTGCACAATCCCATGACAGAAATCCTGGGCATCTTCCGGGGCAGCCAGATATCCGGTGATTCCCGGACGCACTAATTCCGGAACTCCACCAATTTTGAAGGAAACCATGGGTGTGCCACAGGCCATACTTTCCTGTAACACTAGCGGCAGGTTATCTGCCCTGGTTGGAAATACAAACAAATCAGCCGCAGAGTAGGCGATCGATTTGAGCCGATCGCTGCCCACATAGCCCAAATTGATCGTGGGTATTCCGGCGGTCTGGGAAATTGCTTCGGCCTGGCTCCCGATCGTCAGCAGGACAGTTTCATCCTTAAGTGAATCTGGTAGCATTTGCAACGCCTTAAACAGAAGGTCGCCGCCTTTACGCGGGTCGCCCAAACTATCTGCCCCAAACAGCAGAGAAAATTTGCCCGGAGGAATGCCCAGCACAGAACGGCAATGGTCTGGATCGAGTGGTTGGTAGGCTTCTGTATTGATCCCATTGGGAATGTAGTGAACTGGAAGGTGGCTAAGCATACTTTGTTTGACTTGCTCAGCTAACCACTGACTGGGAACCACGATCGTCAGATTAGAGCGTTGGTAAATCCATTGTTTAAGCTTCCATTCGATCCGCGTACTATCCCTTTTAACTTCCGGGTAAGTCTCCAAATCAGGACATTGGCCACATCCCGTTTGCCAGCGATCGCAGGCAAAACTGTAGGCGCAGTGTCCGGTAAAACTCCACATATCGTGAAGCGTATAAATCGCAGGTTTATGGCTGGTCAGGCGGGCAATCGACAGGTAGTTAAAGTAGTTATTGTGCAGGTTGTGAAAGTTCAGGATGTCTGCCGCCTGATAAAAGGGGTGATTGGGAATATCAAA
>JBAUTA010000026.1:0-5906 GCA_049581985.1 Kovacikia sp. | reverse complement strand
TTATAGGAGTGGGTTTCATTTCCGCTTGACACTAAATGTTTAAAACCGTCCTGGTCAGACCTAATCAAGGTATCTACCATGGAAAATGCCATTTCACGCCAGATTTGGACACCAAGTGTTTAAGACTGACAAATAAATGTTTAATGGACACTAAAGCGGGCGGCGAGAATCGAACTCGCATCATTAGCTTGGAAGGCTAAGGTTTTACCACTAAACTACGCCCGCGAATCTAGAACTCAGACTTTTGTCTAGAACTAAGCCCTATCTAGGGTAACACACTATCAGGTGATTCGTTACCCAACTTCTATTCATACCAATTTAAAAAATGAAAGTTGCAGATGGGGGGGTGTGGGCGAAGCCCCCAGCCAAGGGTTCCACCCCTGCACCCCGTCTCCAATCTGCCCTGTTCGCTATTTAAATTGGTATTAGGAGATTTCTAGCAAACAAAACAATCTTAGGGGCAGGTTTGGCACTCAAGCAAGCGGCTGAATCCACAGATTCTGGCAAAACCTGCCCCTCCCAATCCGGGCCATTCTTGCTTGGAAATCTCCTTAACGGAACCGGCAAGAAGATTTTGTAGCTAATAGGGCGGCAACTTAAGCTAACCATAGCGATGTGAGTCAAGATTGAGAAATCTCTTCAATCAGGGAGAATAATGGTGCCGGAGAGTTGAGATTTCCCGCTGCTACCGGCTTCGCTTTACAACCTAATTCAGGCAAAGGTGCAAAATTATGACGCAACTACAGATCTGGAGAATCCAGGCATTCATTCGTTTGGAATCTTTAATCCCTAAGATCCAGGGCGGTGCAAACCGGAACGACGAGTTAGTAGATGCCTTAATTCGCAATCTAAGTACCCTGCCTGCCCGCCCCCCAGCCAACCTCCCCTATAGCGGGATCTTTGCAACTTCTGATGTCAAAGTCGGCAGGCAAAAAGCTGTGGAGCGGCTGCAAGAACTGCAGAGTAAGTTACAAGGTGACTTTGCTCCAGTGGATGGTTTGGTTGATGATTTAATTCGGGCTATTAGCAACTTACCTGCCCGCCCTGTTGATAAAAAGCCCTATGGGGGGTTGTTTCCAGAGTCGAAGATGATTGTGCTGACGGCTCAACAGCTTTCGGCGATCGCTCCCGATGCTGATCCAAACCGGGTTAAGTCCCTTGAAAGCTGTCTGAATGAAGCAATGGTGGAATTTAGTATTAATACGCCCCTCAGACAGGCCCATTTCCTGGCGCAGGTCGCCCATGAGTCCGATCGCTTTAATGCCCTGGAGGAATATGCTTCAGGAGAAGACTACGAATGGCGCGATGACTTAGGAAATACTCAGCCAGGGGACGGAGTTCGCTTCAAAGGCAGAGGCTTGATTCAAGTGACGGGTCGGATTAACTATGGGCAATGTAGTAGGGCATTGGGGGTAGATCTGGTCAGCAACCCGAAACGATTAGCAGATCCCGATCTTGCTTCCCGTAGTGCTGGCTGGTATTGGAACACTCGCCAGCTAAATGGAGACGCAGATCGGGACGATGTCAGAACAGTAACCCGCGTGATCAATGGCGGCTATAACGGCTTGGACGATCGGATTCAACTGCTGCGGGCAGCAAAGCGGGTTTTGGGAGTCTGACCCCTGACACCTACCCCCTGGCTTGATAAAGCTGAACGATTTGATCAATCACGTCTGCAATTGTGAGATGGTCAGATTGAATTTCGATCGCATCGGCTGCCTTGCGTAAAGGAGCCAGGGCGCGGGTACTGTCTTTGCGATCGCGCTCGTAAATCGCTTGTTCTAGCTCATCCAGGTTCAGGTCTCCCCGACCTTGATTTTTCAGGTCTTGCTGGCGGCGGCGGGCCCGCTCTTGCACGGAGGCGGTCAGGAAGATCTTCAGTTCCGCATCGGGAAAGACAAACGTGCCAACATCCCGACCTTCTGCCACAATCCCCCCTTTTTTTCCATAGCGGCGTTGCTGCCGCACCAATTCTTTTCGTACTGCAGGCTGAGCAGCAATGGCAGATACCTGCGAGGTTACCTCCAGGCTGCGGATTGCTGCAGTAACATCTTGACCGTTGATCAAGATAGAGGGGAGGCTGGGCTGGGAAGGCTGGGGATTCTGCCCCCCGTCTCCAGATTCCCGCCTCTTCGTGGCTTCCCCATCGCTTCCAGCTTCTGCCCTCTGCGCTTGAAACTCAATCTCGCACTGACTGACTAGCTCCGCTACAGCAGATTCATCATCAACCGCAATCCCCGACTGCAACACCAGCCAGGTAAGGGCGCGATACATGGCTCCGGTGTCCAGGTAGAGGAGATTAAGGGCTTGGGCAACCTGGCGGGCAACGGTTGACTTTCCGGCTCCTGCGGGACCATCGATCGCCACAATCGGTTTGCGATTACAAAGGAGAAGATTATCGATCAGGCGCGTGGAACTAAGACGGACAGCGATCGCCAGTAGTCCTGCATCTTCCACTTTTTCTAAGGGGGCCAGGGTGGTAGGGTGAACAATTTCGATGTATTCAGGGACGATCTCAGCGACCGTTTGCAGTTCTGCTTTAACGTTCTCAATCAAGTTTTTACTCAGCGCTTCCCCTGCTCGAAACGCCTGTTCCGCCCGTTGCAAGCCTCGATAAATCACCGCTGCCTGCTCCCGCTGCGCTGCGGTCAAATACTGATTGCGCGAGCTGAGCGCTAGACCACTGGGTTCCCTTACGGTTGGGCAGGGAACAATCTCCACAGGCACATTCAAATCCATAACCACTCGTTGAATAATGGCTAATTGCTGAGCATCCTTTTTTCCAAAATATGCCCGGTTCGGTTGCACCACGTTCAGCAACTTTGTGACGATCGTCGCTACGCCCTGAAAATGCCCAATTCGGGAACTCCCACACAGGATAGAAGTCATGGCTTCGGGAGGAACGACCTGGGTATGGCTGCCAATGCCCATCTCTTCTGGCGTGGGGACAAAGATGATATCCACGCCCGCTTTTTCGCAAAGGCTTCTATCCTGCTCTAAAGACCGGGGATATTGCTGAAAATCTTCACCAGGGCCAAATTGGAGCGGGTTCACAAAAATACTAACGACGACAATTTGGTTTTCTCGTCGTGCCCGTTGAATCAGGCTCAGATGTCCTGCATGCAAGGCTCCCATTGTGGGCACTAACCCTACTTCAGGAGCGGCTCCAATGGGAGAGGCTTCATAAAAAGCGGCTTCCGATAGGTAACGCCCCGATCGGTGCATCTCTAAATAGCTGCGTAATCCTGCGACAGTAGTAAACAGGTGCACCGTAACCCCCAAAAGCACGTGGCTTATATCTATAGTCCATAGTCTAAATTCCAACCTCCAAGATTAGCAGGTAATTTAGGGAATCCATAGGATCTGTTGGTCAAATTGTATAGCTACCGCCAGCTTGATTAGGACAGAAGATTTAAGGGGAAGTGGGGGCGTTGCCCCCAGCCAGGGGTTTCACCCCTGCATCCCGTCCTAATCAATAGGGCTACGGCTGTAAAGTCAACTTGAGCTGGTAATGGGCACTTTTTCCTTTGCCAGGGTGGAAAGATGCCTTTAGGGCGGCAAGATAGCGGGCCTGCAGAGCAGTTAGAATAGCGAAAGCGCTATTTTTTTGAGTCATGCAGGTAGTTTCGTCCGTTTCGTCTGTTCCCAGTCACTATTGGCAATGGCGGCAGCAGTCTATTCACTATGCTAAAGCTGGTAGTCGGCATCCTCAGAGACCTCCATTACTGCTGATTCATGGGTTTGGGGCATCGACTGACCACTGGCGCAAGAATATTGTTGGGTTGAGTCAAGAGTTTGAGGTTTGGGCGATCGACCTTCTAGGGTTTGGGCGATCGGCAAAGCCCGACTGGCAATATAGCGGCAATCTCTGGCGCGATCAGTTGCACGACTTTGTTACCCAGGTTATCGGTCAGCCTGCGGTGCTGGTAGGAAACTCCCTGGGAGGATATGCTGCGCTTTGTCTGGCTGCCCAGCGCCCTGAGTCTGCGACTGGGCTGGTATTGATCAATAGTGCTGGCCCATTTACCGACATTCAGGGCACCACCAAACCCGATGTTGTGCGGCAGGTGATGGGAAGTGTAGTGCAAACCCTTTTCCGCCAGGATTGGGCCAGTTTTCTGCTGTTTCAGTATGTTCGGCAGAAATCGATCATTCATAAAACCCTGGAACAGGTTTACCTGGACAAAAGTATGGTGACAGACCAACTGGTTGAGGAAATTTATCGCCCTTCCTGTGATCCGGGTGCTGCCAGAGTGTTTTCATCCGTCTTTCGGACTCCCCAGGGCGAGAAAGTGGATGTTTTGCTGGGTCAGTTAACCTGTCCACTACTGATGCTATGGGGAGAGGCTGATCCGTGGATTAATGCCAGGGAAAGAGGCGCAAAGTTTCGTAGCTATCATCCCCAACTCACTGAGTATTACCTGCGGGCTGGGCACTGCCCCCACGACGAAATTCCTGATCAGGTGAATGCCCTCCTTCACAGTTGGGTCTTGACTAAGCAGTAAGGCAGGCGATCGGGCTGTAGACTATTGGCTTGCAAGGGCATTGAAGATTAAAGATGGTGCTAAAGCACTGACCCCCCTTGCACTCGTGAGTTTGTTGGTGCAGGTAGGACTGTTGTGGTGGCTGTATCTGGAGGTGAGATCGACCAAGGCAACGCTAGTTCTTCCACCCCAACGCTACCGGATCTTTAAACCGTTGTTGATCAAGAGCCTGCTAATTACAGCCGGGTTGCTTGTCGCCTTTTTGGTTGGGTTTCCTCCTGCCGAAGCAACGCTGATCGCTGCGGGGCTGTTGTTCATTACCCGGCGTGTTCGACCAGAACGCCTCCTGCAAAAGGTGGACTGGGATTTGTTAGTGATGTTCTCTGGCTTGTTTATTCTGACTAAAGCGGTAGAAAAATTGGGATCGCTCAACGGATTTTCGCCCTTCCTCCACACGCCGCTCAATGTTTTGGGAATAACCGTTTTGCTGTCAAATCTGGTCTCCAATGTCCCAGCAATCCTGCTGTTGCACCAATTACTTCCTCAACCGGATGAACGCACTTGGCTGTTGCTGGCAGCCGCTTCCACTTTGGCAGGAAATTTGACCTTACTGGGATCGGTTGCTAATCTGATTGTGGCGGAGGCAGCATTAAAACGGGGACATTGCCTAACCTTCTGGGAACATTGGCGATTTGGGCTACCGCTCACTGCAATTGCCCTGGTTCTCACCTACTTTTGGCTTGATTAGAGCATTTCCTCAAATAGGGTACCCCTTCCAAAATGGGTGGCATGACTCAAGACCCCAAAGTCGATCGCCAGCGGGAGCATCAGGCAAATGAACGCACCTTTCTGGCTTGGTTGCGGACTTCGATCGCGTTAATTGCTTTTGGCTTTGCGATCGCCCGCTTCGGCATTTTCCTTCAGCAGCTCCACATCACCCTAACCCATCAGGCAGATCCTTCCCGTTTCCTGTTTAACTCCGAAACACTGGGCGTGTCTTTAGTGATTGCAGGGATTGCCGCGGTCGCTCTGGCAACATGGCGGTATAACCGGGTTTTCTGGCAAATTGAACGGGGAGACTACCGCCCCAATCGCATCATTATCTGGATCATGACAGCGGCTGTGATGACCTTGGGAACTCTCAGCATCCCCCTTCTGCTCTGGCGCAATCAGGAAACAGGACCTCCATCGCTTCCAAATCAACCCCCAGCCACTCCACCCAAATCATCAAAATAAGGAGATCCACAAAAATAACGCAGTGTCTCAATCGCTTTCCCCCCAAAGCTATCTCTAGTGCAGTAAACAAAAAGTTTTGAAGGGGTTTCACCCCTTTTTGGGGGCGAAGCCCCCAAACCCCATGTTGCAAAATTTAGTATTTGCAACACTAGTAGACCAAAACGAAAGTTTTGAGGGGGGTAAAGG
>JBAUTA010000025.1:0-2562 GCA_049581985.1 Kovacikia sp. | reverse complement strand
CTATTCCCCAACAAGTCTAATACAGGCTGGACAGATGAACTGAAAAATAAAGTTGCCGATCGCTGTATTGATAAACTTGCCGAATACGCGCCTAACGTGAAAAATGCCACGATCGCCCGTCGGGTAGAAAGTCCTGCGGAACTGGGCGCACGCTTAGGGGCACTGAATGGCAATTATTACCACATCGATATGAGTCTGGATCAGATGATCTTCTTCCGACCCTTACCAGAAATTGCCAACTATAAAACGCCAATTGAGGGATTATTTCTGACTGGAGCCGGAACCCATCCGGGGGGTTCCATTTCAGGAATGCCCGGTCGTAATTGTGCACGGGTGTTTTTACGATCGCAGCATCCCTTTGGGCAAGCCTTGCAGGATCTGGGCAACGCTGTCAAATCTACTGTTGGGTCTGCCCTGGGCCTGTTTTAGCAAGTTCCATCGAACTTCTACCCATTGATAGCGATTTGCATTTGAGTGAAGTACAGAAATGTAAGGTACAGTGAGGGTGCTTTGCGCCCCACTATACCTCACACCCTTGAAAAGGGCTTTAAAAAGCAACCACGACAGATTTATTTATTATGTAGGCCTTCCAAAAAAAAGTTCATCTTCTCCCTGATGGGGTAACATACCTCATGGACTCTGCAAGTTTAAGCCATTGAGGAGTGATGAGATGAGACAAGGGTCAGCCCTCCCCCTGAAGCAAAAAAAATCTCTTGGTGGACGGATACTTGCCTGGGTAGGAATTGGCCTGATAGGCATTAGCTCCCTACAAATGAGTCAGGCTAGTGTTAAAGCACTGGAAATGGGTTCTACCCAGACTGCGACCAAAAGTGGTTGGCGGGGTTCTTCCTTTCCTGTGGAAAATTTTCAGGGCTATACCTCTCCTTTTGGCTATCGTCGATCGCCCGATGGTTCCACTAATCAAGAGTTTCATAAGGGGTTAGATATGGCAGCGCCCCAGGGAAGCTATATCCGTAACTGGTGGACGGGTAAAGTGGTTGAGGTTTCAGACGGTACCCTGTGTGGAACTTCTGTTGTGATTCAATCCGGTGGGTGGGAACATATTTATTGCCACATGGAAGGGCACGTAGAAACGACCAACAAGCAGAAATATTTGATGGATCGCGAAGGTGGGATTCAGTTATTGGAAGGACAGGTAGTTCCGGCGGGGGCGCGTATTGGTCGAGTTGGAATGACAGGCCGAACCACAGGTCCCCATTTACATTGGGGCTTAAAGTATTCAGGACAGTACATCGACCCGGCATTGGTGTTGCGGGCAATGTATGCAGAGCAGGCAAAATATAGTGCGGCTCCTACCCAGGTCAGAAACCAGTAGGTAATACCAATTTAACTAGCGAACAGGGTAGATTGGGAACGGGGTGCAGGGGTGGAACCCCTGGCTGGGGGCAACGCCCCCACTCCCCCATCTGCAACCTTCATTTTTAAATTGGATAAAGTCCTTCCTGTCTCAGGAAGGGGAATTAAATCAGTTCTAGAATCGGGTATGGGCGGGTTTGCCCCTATCTTCAAGAGACGTGATGTAACTGTAAACCCGCCCATACCCGCTACAGCTGTGCGCTAACAGTGGAAGGTTGGTTCTGATACTCTTCGACAACCCGCCGGAAGTCTTCACCCTCGATCGTTTCTTGCTCCAAGAGCATGTCAACCAGGCGATCAACAAGGGAGCGGTTTTCCCGAATTATACGGCGAGCTTCCTGATAGCAATGCAGGGCAATTTCGCGAATTTGATGGTCAATTTGGGTTGCGACTTCTTCCGAGTACTCGTTGCGGGGCGTCCAACTCCGTCCCAGAAATACCTCACTGTTTGAGCCTTCTAAAGCGACTAATCCCAAATCTGACATGCCATAGCGGGTCACCATCTCCCGTGCCAGATCGGCAACGGCTTTGATGTCGCTGCTGGCTCCAGCGGTAATCTCAGAATCTCCAAAGACTTCCTGTTCAGCCGCCCGTCCACCTAAGGCAATGGTGATCCGATCGGTCATCCATGACTTTGTGTAAAGCCCACTATCAATCATTTCTTCGTTGAATGCCTGCTGGGCAAAACCACCAACTCCCCCCGATCTCGGAATAATGGTTACCTTATTCAGCGGATCGGAGTTTTTCAGCAGGGTCATCAGTAGCGCATGACCAATTTCGTGATACGCGATCAGGCGTTTCTTCTTGCTATCGAGCAGAGGAGTCAGGGATAGTCCGATCGTGATCCGGTCGATCGCATCATCAACTTCCAGCATAGTAATGGCTTCCTTGCGCCGACGGGCAGTTAAAATCGCCGCCTCATTTAGCAAGTTCGCCAGATCCGCACCTGAAAACCCAGGGGTGCGACGGGCGATCGCCTCCATGGAAACATCGGGTTCCAGCTTCTTATTGCGGGCATGAACTTCCAAAATCCCCAGGCGACCTTTAAAACTGGGCAAGTCAACGGTTACCTGACGATCAAAGCGACCGGGACGCAAGAGCGCAGAATCCAACACATCCGGGCGGTTCGTCGCCGCAATGATGATGATACCCGTGTTACCCTCAAACCCATCCATCTCGGTCAGC
>JBAUTA010000024.1:0-4829 GCA_049581985.1 Kovacikia sp. | reverse complement strand
TCACTGACGGAGAGCCTGTACCCAAATTTGAAGGAAGATGCCAGGGTTTGGATGGTGAGCGTTCCCCGATCGCCCGTAACTGCTTGAATACTATCCGTTCGTCTTTTCAGTTGCCGAATTGTGAAACCAAACAGCTTCCAGGTGATGGTAAGTAGAGTTCTGTCAACCTGAAGGAAGTGGCGTCCGCAGGCAAGGAGGGGAAACGGCGATCGCTGCAAATCATCCCTGACTCTCCCGACTTCTTTTTCCAACGCTTTCATGCATTGAAACCCGACGGCTGCATAACAGATTCCAATTAACAGCAATAGGAGCATGGTGGCTCCCAGGGAGAAGGTACTGATAAGGATTGCGAGCGTACCCAGGAGCAACCCAATCATGATCGTTCCCAGGGAAAGCAGGGAGCCTAGGGCCAGGACGCTTTTAATCCCAAATAAGACTAAATCCTGCGGCAGGAATAAAAGTTTCTGCCATCCCCCGACTTCAGCGTTGAACTGGTGAGGCGATCGCCCCAACTTAATCCGGGAACCCACCGGGGCAGGGATGACCTGTAAAGCAGATTGCAGCGATCGGCCCGATTGTAAATCCGCCAGAGCTTGTTGGGCAGTTTGGTAGCGCTGCTCTAAATCGGGTTCGGTGAGTGCTTCTATCCAGGCAATCAAAACAGGATCGAGGCTGATGCGATCGCGAAACTGAATTTTTAGCCTGGGCTGAGGCAAGTCAGCAGGCGCAACCCCTGTCATCAGGTGGATTAAAGTTGCCCCTAAGGCATACAGATCGGAAGCGGGGACTGCCCGTCCCCAAAACTGTTCCAGGGGGGTGTAGCCTGTTGTTCCGACAATGGTAAATGTAACCCCTTCTAAAGCAGCCTGATTTTGGACTGCCCCAAAGTCCACCACAAAAACCTGCCCATTTTCGTTCAGGATTAAGTTACTGGGCTTGATATCCCGATGTAAAACAGGTGGCTCTAATCCATGCAAATAAATCAGCGTTTCTAAGACCTGGACAGCAATTTCGCGGATTTGGGTAACAGTAAACCGTTCTCCCTGCCTCAATCGGGTCTGTAAAGAAACCCCTGAGATATAGCTCTGTACCAGCCCAAACCAGCCCAGCCCTCCCCCATCCTTCTGGTCAATGGAAAAGTAATCGAGATACCGGGGAATTCTCGGATGGTTGAGCTGTTGCAGCACGGTTGCCTCACGCTCCAGCAACTTCAGATTCTCCCATTGCATTTGCGGACTAAAGGCCAGTAGTTTGACAATCACGAGCGCCTGCGTTTGCTGATCTTCCGCCAGCCAGGTTTGCCGTCCAGCATTGTTACCCAACGCCTGCTTAAGCACGTAGCGATCTTGCAAAATTTGGTCTTTCGTCAGCATGAAACGGGTTGCAGAGAGTAAGGGTGGTGAATGAAATCCGATCGGCAGCTTCAATCGTCATGACCGAAAGGATACCTGCCGAATGCTAGACCCCGACAGTTGATCGGGTTTATTGGGTTCTCCTCACTGAGCATCTGGGCGCAATTAGACTTTTAACTGCCCTCCCCCTCTACTGTAATGCTGGTTGACTGATACCAATTTAAATAGCAAACAGGGCAGATTGGGGACGGGGTGCAGGGGTGGAACCCCCTTCGGCTTGAGCGCTCAGGTCGAAAGCTGGCTGGGGGCGAAGCCCCCACACCCCCATCTGCAACATTCATTTTTTAAATTGGTATGACAAAAGTCTAGAGTCCTTACCTCCAACCCCTCGCCCTCTCCCAGAGGACCTATCCAGTATCCAAAGCTTGTCTAAATCGCCCTCACCTCTTGGGTTCCCCTCTCTCAAAATGGATAGCTTAAAAGGGGGCAGGGGAGATCGCCGCGGGCTAGGCATCACAGACGATAACTGGTCAAACACCCACTACATTTTTGGCTGTCTGTGATATCGATCGCAATCTAAACGGGCTGTTACCCTCAAACTTGTTTCTGGGCAAATACGGGTGATTTAGTAAGTGGGCGTTATTCATTAAAGCAGGAGTGGTTGGGAGTATTGCCCCCAGGTAGGGAAGGCATCCCTGTATCTCCACATCGTCTTTAGTTGAATGCCACCCCGCTACTTAATCATCCGCAGCGGGAAGGAGGTGCCCCCAGGTGGGGGGGTTCCTCTGCGGCAGAGACGGTTGACTCGCCTGAGCGATCGCCCCAGCCCCAACCTGCCGCCCTCCTCCGCTGGGTTCGCCCCCGATAGGGTTGCCTTTTATAGGGTTACCCATTAAAAAGGCGTTGCTGATTCTGAGTATGAAAAAGGTACTGTCTGCTCGAAACTTCGTTTCGATTCATACTGCTTTTCAGCAACGCCCATTAAAAAGGGATTACGTAAGTCCTGAAAACGTTCATCATGGAGATTGGCAATGTTTAACATGATTAGTCTCTTCAATGCCGTTTCATTGGTTGAGATTCCAGAGATACCGGATGCATCCAATGCGATGTCTCATCCAGAGGTAATGGGGATTTCCCCTCAAAATCTGGCAAATAAAGCTGTTGTAACGCGCACGATCGCACCCGGAAAATCTGGGCAGGTGAAATTTCAGGGCACCTGGTGGAATGCCCGCTGTGAGCAAAACATCCGCATCCTGCCCGGACAAACGGTCTACGTGCTGGGTGAATCGAGCAGAATTCCCCTTCTGGTTGAACCGGCTCAGGCATGGAATGGCTATCGATTATCGGATGCGGCTTAAACTGAAAGTCCTCGCTGGGCTTGCCGCTCGCGAATTCGATCTAAGCTGCCAACGGGAATTGCAGAAATCAGTTGACGGGTATAGGGCTGCTGGGGCTCTCGATAAATCCGTTCGGAGGGACCAATTTCTTCAATTTCACCCTGGTTCATGACCATAATGCGATCGCTCATAAATTTGACTACGCTCAGGTCATGGGAAATGAAGATATAGGTCAACTTAAATTCATCCTGCAATTCTTTGAGCAAATTGAGCACCTGCGCTTGGACTGACACATCCAGGGCCGAAACCGACTCATCGCAAATAATAAACTTGGGATTCAACGCCAGGGCACGGGCGATGCAAACACGCTGGCGCTGTCCACCAGAAAACTCGTGGGGATAGCGGTTGAGCGCAGTGGCATCCAATCCTACCCGCTCTAGCAAGTAGATCGCTCGTTCTCGTTGCTGTTGGCGACTTTTAGGCTTGTCATGGATCCGCATTGGTTCCATGACGGCCTGGCCTACTGACATGCGTGCGTCCAGGGAACCAAAGGGATTCTGAAAAATGATTTGCATTTCCCTTCGCATTCGCCGCAGTTCTCTGGCGGGTAAAACTGTAATGTCCTGGTTCTCAAAAAGAACCTGACCACCCATGGGCTTAATCAACTGCAAAATTGCTCGCGCCAGGGTCGATTTGCCGCAGCCCGACTCTCCCACTAACCCTAGCGTTTCCCCCGGATAAACCTCAAAGGTGACGTCATTCACAGCCATCAGATAGCGTCGGGTTTGCCCAAAAATCCCCCGAACGGGAAACGCAACGCGCAGGTTTCGCACTGCCAATAGGGGATTTTCTTTCTGAAGGCTGGCCAGGCGTTGATTGAGTTCATCCATACTAAACTCCTGGGCCAGACGCAATGCCTGGTCTACCGTCGTTTCCCGCCCTTCAATGATTAACTCGCCCGTAGGACTGGTGGTAACCTGCATAAAGTCTGAAACCGTTGGCAGGTGTCGCAACCGCCGATCGGGACTGGGACGACAGGTGAGTAATCCCTTGGTATAGGGATGCTGGGGGTCTGCAAAGATCTGCCAGACCGGACCCGATTCCACAATTTTGCCCTGGTACATCACCGCAACGTAGTCAGCAATTTCAGCAATGATGCCCAGGTCGTGGGTAATAAACATCATGGACATGCCGCGTCGATCGCGCAGATCCCGTAGCAAATCTAGAATGGCTGCCTGTACGGTGACATCCAGGGCTGTGGTTGGTTCATCTGCAATGAGTAAGGCTGGATCGCAGGCGATTGCCATCGCAATCATCACCCGCTGCATCTGTCCCCCAGACAATTCATGGGGATAGCGGTTTAAAAATGCCATTTTCTGGCGGTGAATCTGACGGTCAATCTCCCGATCGTCGGGCAAACTTGTCTGGGAGTTGGTGCGACGAAACTCATCCACAACGATTTGCCGCATTAAGCTATCGTCGGGTAAAAGGCGTACTTCCTGGAGCCGGGAAATTGCCTCTTGCTCGGCTTCCTGCCTAGAAACGCGCTTGTGTAAAGTAATGGCCTCAACCAGTTGAAACCCGATCGTGAAGACGGGATTCAGCGAACTCATCGGTTCCTGGAAAATCATCGAGATTTCCCCACCCCGGTAATCTTCCATCTGGCGGCTGGGTAACTTTGACAGTTCAATCGACTGTCCCCCCGCTGCTCCCCAAAAGAGAACGTCTCCCTTTGTAACTTTGCCAGGGGACGGCACCAAACCCATGACTGCCAACGCTGTTACAGACTTGCCTGACCCGGATTCGCCCACAATACCGATCGTTTCCCCGCGCCTGACCTCAAAGGAAATGCCGTCAACTGCTCGAATCAGACCACCATCGGTCCGAAACTGAACTTCCAGGTCTTTAACTTGCAGGACAGTATCACTCATCGGGGTTAGGAACAAAAGGTTTATTGGATTCTAGCAGCCTCTTCTGCTGTTGATAGGGGTTTGTATAGCGATCCTATTTGAATTGTGAGCAAGGATTCCAGTGGAATCCTTGCTCACAAAGCCTCTCAAACTCATACCAATTTAAAAAATGAAAGTTGCAGATGGGGGTGTGGAGGATTCGCCCCCAGCCAGGGGTTCCACCCCTGCAC
>JBAUTA010000023.1:0-2543 GCA_049581985.1 Kovacikia sp. | reverse complement strand
CCTGGCTGGGGACGTTGCCCCCACTCCCTCTGGAATCCTATGCCCTAATCAATCTGGCGATCGCTATATGTGCGAAAGGATAGAGAATTTTGGGGCAATCGTGAGTGGGTATGAGGAGGATTATTGCCTACCCTCCTACCTTCTCCTGACCCTGCCCTTTCTAGTACTCCCCTGGTAAACGGCCCCACCTGCAATCCAAACCCTAAAATCTTCAGGCGTGGGATTGCAGGGTTTGAATCACGATTTCAAGGTAGGGCCGAATCAGGCTAGCATCCGTTCCCGGCAAAGCGGCAGCGATCGCCTCTTGTAAGTAGCGATAGGCTGTAACGCATTGACTATTCCGTTTGTGAGCCAGCAAGATGGTATCCAGCCAAACCATCATTTTCTCTTTAAAGAAAAACTCATCGTTTCTCAGAACGGATAGGGCAATGTAACGGAGTACTTCGGTCATGTCATATTTGCAGCGTGGGCCATGCTGCTGGATTAACTCTGGATAGGTTTGTGCCAGTTTACGAAGTGCCTGAATCACGAGTTTGTCGCCGTTTTCTCGGAGTTGCAGGTAAGTATGCAGACGAGTGGCATAACTCTGAACATAGGTTTCAAGGGGATATAGTTCTTGAGCATCCAGGTAGCGCCCGTCAGCATCCAGAAGACTAGTTTCAAAATCGCGGTTGAGAGTATGCATTGCAGTACGGAAAGAGTCAAGAAGTTTTGATACCTTTAGCCTTCCCGTAAAAAAGCCTGATTCAACAACTTGAGGAGATTCTCGCCAGATTGAAAGTAATCTTAATAAAGGGGGGATTCTCTCGATCTATTGAGTTTCCATCCTTTCCTAAATGGGATTATCCGATGCCCAACCCTACGTAGGTCGGCCTGATTAATTGTAAGAAGGGGTTTGGGGGAAAAATCCCCAAACTCCCACTGGTATTTTCAGTTTAATTACGCCCAGCCCCTTAAAACGTAAAGGTTGTTCGAATCACTCCAATCAAAACACTATCGTTGTTGTCGTTATGGTCGGGATGCGTGAGCCAGACAAGTCCCGGCGTAATCCCGATGTTGTCTGAAAGCTGGAATTGGTAGAAGCCCTCAATGTGGAGAGAGGTGCTACGGTCTTTGTCAATCACCGATCGCAGGTTGTTGCTGACTCCAGTCACTTTAGGTTCCATGCCGACAATAATACCGCCGACACTTCCTTTTCTGAATAGGTCGGGAAAGGCCAGACCAACTGACCAATTCCAGATATCCAGGTCGCCTCTCGGAATGATTCCACCCAGGCTCGAAAGGGTGCGGGTTTTGGTGTAACCGACTGCGCCATTCAGGACAATGCTAGGGGTAATTTGAAATGAGGCTTGTGCCCCAAAAGCATTACTGGATGTGGGCAAATCCAACCCATCAGCTAACCCCAGGGCAGTTGAGAACCCACCGTTATTTGCCAGGGCCGCCCGTAAGTTGGCGCGGTTACTGCCAGTGCTGCCGTTAGCAGTAAAGTCATTGTTATAGGCGTTGATGTAAGTCAGCCCGATGCTAAATTTATCCCCAGGCCTAAAGGTGATTTGGGCGATCGCCCCATAGGGTCCGCTAAACAACCCACTCCGATTAGCCGGATTAGCCGGATCGTTGGCCAGGTAGCCCAGGCTCAGTTCCAGATTGTTGCTAAACGCATACCGCAGTCCTAACCCCGCGCCATTTAACAGGTAGTAGATGGCATTGCGGGTGCCAAATTGGGTCAGGGCACCGCTGCTTCCATCCCCATCGAGATAGGGATTGATGGTGTCGGTGAAGTCGTCTGCTGCACCTGCATTTGCCTCCAGTGTCACCGTTAACTTCTCGCCGACTGGAAACTGATATAACAGCGCATCAATTCCCACGCTGTTGCTATTTCCGGCACCAAAAGCGCCTCCTGCGAAGCGTAAATCGCCTTCTGGAGTAAACGTTGAAGTGCCAGAGAAGGCATCCAGATTAGTTGCCTGAAGGCGGGTGCGGAGGAGATCCTGCCCGGTAAAGCTGGTATCAAAGTTGAGTCGGACGCGATCGCCCATAACGGTATTCCGAGCTGTCTTTCCACCAAAGGCATTGTCTCCGGTAGCCACCCCTGCGACAGCAATTACCACTTCTCCATTCAATTTAGTGGTCGTGGAAAACTGCTGTTTTTCCAGGGTTGTGGTGCGAGCTTCCAGCGCCTCTACCCGACCCCGCAGAGTTGCCAGTTCAACAGCAAACTCTTCCTGCAACTTTTGCAGAATCGCCAAATCCTCTTTCTTGACTAGATCCGCTGTAGCTGCTGCCAGGAGTTCATTAATCCGATCTAAGCAAGCATTCACCCCTGCGGCAAATTCGTAACGACTGAGGGCACGATGACCGCGGTAGGTTTTATCTGGGTAACCGACAATACAGCCATAGCGCTCGACCAGGGATTGTAATGCCTGAAAGGCCCAATCTGTGGGCTTTACGTCTGCTAGTTGGGAAACGGAAGTGACCTGATCAAATGCACCAGCCTCAGCATTGGTTGACTTCCCAGGTTCGGACTCTGCCAGGGTCGTCAA
>JBAUTA010000022.1:0-2107 GCA_049581985.1 Kovacikia sp. | reverse complement strand
GGTCTACTCATTGCCAAAGTCATCCGTCGATTCAAAGATCGATTTCCGTCGATCGGTTGATCAAATTTGTTTCTGAAAGTTTGTTTTTGCAAGTTTTTCCTGACTGGATCCTGGGCGATCGCTGTCTGGAGCTGGATTTTTTGTGTTCATTTTTTGCTGGATAGTACAAGACTGCCATGCTAAAAAAATTATTCTCATTTCAGGATCGCTATCGAATCCTGCATCTTACCTGGTTTGCCTTTTTTCTCACATTTGTCTGCTGGTTTAACTTTGCACCCTTTGCTACGACGATCGGAAAAGAGCTAAATCTGACTCCTGAGCAGATTAAAACATTAGGCATTTGTAATCTGGCTCTGACGATTCCTGCTCGAATTTTGATTGGGATGCTGCTGGATCGCTTTGGTCCCCGGATTACCTTTTCATCCCTGCTGATGTTTGCGGTCGTTCCCTGTCTGTCCACCGCAGTCTCCCACGATTTCCACCAACTGGTTTTCAGTCGGCTGGCCATGGGGATTGTGGGTGCGGGCTTTGTGATCGGTATTCGCATGGTGTCGGAGTGGTTCCCTCCCAAAGAAATTGGGATTGCGGAAGGGATTTATGGCGGCTGGGGAAACTTCGGAGCATTTGCCGCAGAGTTTTCCCTACCGTCCCTGGCACTGGCAACGGCTTTCATCGGTGGAGGTGCTAACAATTGGCGGATTGCGATCGCCCTGAGTGGCATCATTGCGGCGATTTATGGATTCATTTACTACCGAACGGTTCAGGACACTCCTCCTGGCAAAAGCTATCGGCGACCCAAGCGCAATGGCAGTATGGAGGTTACCAGTGTGCGTAGCTTCTACGCCATGCTAGTGATGAACTTTGGGTTGATTTTTGCTCTGGGCTTGCTGACCTGGCGGTTAGCGCATCCCAAGATCCACTTTTTCACACCCAGCCAGATGTATCTCGTTTGGTTACTTCTGGCAGGACTTTATGCGTACCAGACCTACAAAGCCTGGCAGGTAAATTGGGAGTTATTAACTGGGCAGAAATCATTTCCTCCTGCCGAGCGCTATCAGTTCCGTCAGGTTGCCCTGCTGGAATTTACCTACGTCACTAGTTTCGGTTCTGAACTTGCTGCTGTTTCCATGCTGCCTGCGTTCTTTGAACACACCTTTTCCCTGAACCATGTTGTAGCTGGTATGATCGCAGCCTGCTATCCATTTTTTAATCTGGTATCCCGCCCTAGCGGAGGATTAATTTCGGATAAGTTTGGTAGTCGGAAATGGACGATGACCCTGACTACAGTTGGCATTGGGGTTGGCTATTTGTTGGCGCATAGTATCAGCCAGAGCTGGCCAATTCCATTGGCGATCGCAGTCACCATGTTTGCTGCCTACTTTGCCCAGGCTGGCTGTGGCGCTACCTACAGCATCGTGCCCCTGGTTAAAAAAGAAATTACGGGGCAAATAGCGGGCAACGTTGGCGCTTACGGAAATGTGGGCGGAGTCATCTATTTGACGATTTTCAGCCTGACGGATGCTCCGACTCTGTTTGCCACAATGGGAGTTTCTGCTCTCATCTGTGCCAGTCTTTGTGCCTTTTTCCTGAAAGAGCCAAGGGGATCTTTTGCCGCTGACTATGAAGAGGCTGCAAGCGTAGCAGAGCAAACAGAAACGGCTCTCGCTTACAAGCAAGAATAAGAGCTGGAAATTTAGAACCATGTCTCAAGCCTCTATTCAACTGCTTCTACTAACGACTAACCGCTAGTAGACCAAAACGAAGGTTTTGGAGGGGATCAGAGGGGCTTCGCTCCCCTTCCCCCAGGTTGCAAAATTGATGATTTGCAACACGAGGGCTGTAAAGCAATCATTTGCAGGGTGGGGGTAGGGACTTTATCTCTGAAAAGCAAACGTTATCTCCGTTCCCCCTTTGCAATTTTCGGTTTAGTCTCCCAGCAACCTGTGGCTAATTGTTATGGTTCAATCCCTTTCCTCCCTCCCTGCTAACTGGTCAAACCGGATTCTCTGCTACTACGAGAACGCAACTAATCAGGTCCAACTGGCTCGCATCGCCAACATTCCTAACTGGCTCTACGAGCGCGTGGTATTTCCAGGGCAGCGACTTC
>JBAUTA010000021.1:0-10548 GCA_049581985.1 Kovacikia sp. | reverse complement strand
CATCAAGGGAGCAATATAGACTATGAAACGGCTTGTAGTGTGTTGTGATGGAACCTGGCAGCAGCTATCCAGTCCTTATCCAACCAATGTGGTTAAAATTGCTCAGGCAGTTAAGCCTGTGGATGGGCAGGGCATTCACCAAATTGTATTTTTGCATGAAGGAATCGGCACGGGGGACAAACTCGACAAGATTACAGGGGGGGCATTTGGATGGGGGATCGACAAAAATATTCAAGATGCCTATCGCTTCCTGTGTTTGAACTACATTGAGGGCGATGAAATCTACCTGTTTGGTTTTAGCCGGGGTGCCTATACGGTTCGCAGTCTGGCCGGGTTGATCTATTGCTCCGGCTTGCTGTCACGGCATAATATTCGCAAGGCTCCTGAAGCATACGAGCTTTATCGCGATAACAACATCAAACCGGGGGATCCGGCGGCGATCGCATTTCGTCAGAAGTATGCAGAGGATATTCCAATTACCTTACTTGGCTGCTGGGATACGGTTGGTGAACTTGGGGTTCCCGATCAAATACCCTTTTTGCCTATCGATAACTGGATTAACAAGAAATACCAATTTCACGATACGGTGCTGAATAAGCGAATTCAAAATGCGCTTCATGCGGTTGCGATCGATGAACAGCGTAAGGTGTTTGACGTTAGCCCAATGCAGCAAAGTGAAAAAAATCCTGATCAGAACCTGCGCCAGGTCTGGTTTCCCGGTACCCACGGTTGTGTTGGGGGGGGCACTGAAGAGACCGCCGGGTTGTCGGATGGAGCGCTCCTCTGGATGATGGAGCAGATTCAGGATCTGCATCTGGGGCTGGACCTTAATCCCGAAACCGTTGAGTACGGAGTTCATCCTGACTATGCCGTTGCTTTTGACAATACCCTGCATGGCATTTATGCAGCAACAGGACGGATTCTCCGCAAAGTTGTAGGGGTTACGGAGGGTGAATCTCCCCAGTTTTACGAAAGTGTCAAGCAACGCTGGCAACGGTATAACCCACCCTACCGACCAGAGAATTTACGAGCCCTGGAATCTCTCTTGCAAGGCTAGGAGGCCATCAGGATCGATGTCAGGGGTTCCTCAAATCTATAAAACCGATGTAACAGGCGTTTTAAAGGGTTGAAAACCCTTTAAAACAGTCCTGACAAACCCTTTGGTCAGAGGAGTTGTTTCTAAACAGCCCCTAAGGCAGGAGAATAAAGAAAAATTTCGAAGAAATTTGTTTCCGGATCTAAGATGGAGAGGTTGTGTCTAAGTTTAGGGGGAAGAAAATACCCCACTATCCTATAGCGCTGCCTGATTTCGGGCATTGCGCGATCGTCGCAATCATCCAGTTGCTTACCAATCTTAGATAGGCATGCGTCTCCAACTTGAAAAGCATCCCATTTTGCAAGCGATTTACGATCGCAAAAATTGGTTGTTCCCTCTAATCTTTACGCTTTTGCTATTGCCGATCGCTTTAGCAAAATCCCTGTCTTTAACCTCCCAACCTACTCAGTTACAGGTCAACCTGGGTCTTAGCGGCTCCGAACAGTTGATTCCAAAATCAAATCAAAAGCCGGCTCAAAAGCCCAGTGGTGGAAAGGCTAAAAAGCAACAGCCGAAGCAATCTTCTAAGCAAAAAACGCAGTCCCCTGCGGCAGCCCCTCCGGCTCCTGCTCCAGGCGAATCTGGTCAGCTTGATATGCTCGTGGAAATTGCTAAGGGAAGTAGCCAGTTGGGCATCAGCACCTCCACACCCGGAGCTATTCTGGATGATTCGGGGCGTCCTCTAAGGGCAGTTCAGCAGATGCAGGCCATTTACGCTGAACCAGGAGATCGCGGCATCAATCTAAGCTCCTGGCAGGCACCCCCTTCCTTTTGGGTAGAAGCAACCCAGGGCGGCTACGTTTTCATTGGATCACGCTGGTATCGCGGTCGAGTCCGAATCATTCTTCAAAATGATGGTCTTTTAGCGGTTAATCAGGTTGGGCTTGAAGATTATTTAGTTAGCGTCGTTGGCAGTGAAATGTACTCCCATTGGCCCCTGGAAGCGCTCAAAGCGCAGGCGGTTGCGGCCCGATCCTATGCCCTGGCGCGATACGTCCAGCCCCCAAGCGACTACTACCATATCGGCTCCGATGAAGCATATCAGGTTTACAAAGGGCTGGAGACGGAAACTGGTAGTACCCGCAGTGCCGTGCAGGCAACCTCCAGCCAGATCCTGAGTTACAAAGGTGGAATTGTCGATTCCACCTATGCTGCCTCCGATGATATCGTGATCACGGCCCATGGCGGCAGGGGGATGAGCCAGCAGGGAGCTTTTAAGCTAGCATCCCAGGGCTATGACTATTTACATATCCTGGGAAATTATTACCCCGGCGCTGGTTTAGCTCGACTTCAACTGGCAGGAAAGTAGCTGTTAAGTAGGTAGCTCTAATTAATTGTAAGAAATTGTAAGAAGGGGGAGTGGGGGCTGCGCCCCCAGGCAGGGGGTTCCACCCCCTCCACCCCCAAACTCATCTTTTATTTAATTGCGCCCAGCTACTTAGGGAAGGCAAACGGCAAAGACAACCCATTCAGTTTGGCTGGTAGCGATCGCACCCACAATCAAAAAGAGGAATCATGGACAACCTAAAAGTCATCGTGATTGGTGCCGGAATGGGTGGTTTAACCGCTGGAATCGCTCTGGAGCAGGCGGGATACGAGGTCAAAGTCTACGATCGCGTCAGGGAGTTACGACCTGCTGGGGCCGCTATTTCCCTCTGGTCAAATGGCATCAAAGTTCTGAATCGGTTGGGTTTAAGTCAGGAAATTGCCCGCATTGGAGGGCAGATGGACCGGATGGCCTATTACAGCAAAGCCGGAGAGCAATTGACGGATTTTAGCCTCTTACCCCTGGTCGAACGGGTTGGACAGTGCCCCTATCCCGTTGCCCGATCGGAACTGCAACAGATGTTGCTGCACGCCTGTGGGCAAGAGAAGGTTCAGCTCGGCAGCAAATGTGTAGGGGTAGAGCAGGATGCAACTAGTGTCACGGCTCTGTTTGAAGATGGCAGCAAGGCAATGGGGGATGTCTTGATCGCGGCAGATGGCACCCATTCGGTGATTCGTCCCTATGTGGTGGGTCATCCGGTTGAGCGGCGGTATGTGGGCTACGTTAATTGGAATGGATTGGTGCCTGCGACGGCAGATCTTGCCCCTAAAACCAGTTGGGTGCTCTATGTTGGCGACAATAAACGCGCCTCGCTGATGCCGATCGGGGGCGATCGCTTCTACTTTTTTTTAGATGTGCCAATGGCAAAGGAAGAAGCCCTGAAACCTGGCGACATTCGTTCCGAGTTGAAGCATTTTTTTGCTGGTTGGGCCGAACCTGTCCAAACCCTGATCCAGCGCCTTGAGCCTGAAACAACCAATCGTATATTGATTCATGATGTTGATCCACTGCCAACGCTGGTCAGAGGTCGGGTTGCTTTACTGGGAGATTCAGGGCATTGCGCCTCGCCAGATTTAGGCCAGGGGGGCAGTCAGGCAATTGAAGATGCTTTGGTTCTCACCAATTACCTGGTAACGACGAATATCAGTGTAGAAGATGCCCTCAAACGCTACGAAAAAGCCCGCAAGGAGCGGGTAGCTGAAATCGTCTTGCGGGCGCGCAAACGAGCCGATATGATGCACGGGAAAGACCTCGAAAAAACCCAAAAATGGTACGAGGAGCTGAAAACCGAAGATGGCACGGAGATTATTAATGGACTCTGCAAGACGATTTTGGCAGGACCCTTGCAGTGAGGGCGTAGGTAGCAGGTAAAGGGGGGTGGGAGGATCGGGGCAGCGAACCCGTTACCTATTACCCGATTCAAAGCTTAAAACTTAAAATTCAAAATTCTTAATTCTATGGGCAAACTGACGACTCACGTGCTGGATACGGCTCAGGGGCATCCGGCGGCAAATTTGACGATCGAACTCTGGTTAGTGGATCGGTATTCAGAGCAGAAAACCTTACTTAAAACAGTTGTTACTAATGCGGATGGACGCACCGATGCTCCCCTATTGGTCGATGCAGAATTGGTAGCGGGAACTTACGAACTGGTGTTTGAGATCGGTCCCTATTTTGCCCAAAATATCGATTCCTTGCCCGATCCACCCTTTCTTGATCGGGTTCCCATCCAGTTTGGAATTGCGGATTCGACAGCCCATTATCACGTTCCTTTGCTAGCATCACCCTGGTCGTATAGCACCTATCGGGGAAGCTAAGGGAGAGGAGGGAGGACAATGTCCTATGCAATTGCTGACTTAAATCAAATGGATCAGGAGGCGTTTGTTGCAGCGCTGGGGGTGGTGTTTGAGAATACGCCTGCGATCGCCCAACAAGCGTGGGAAAACCGTCCATTTGCGGATGGTTTCACTCTGCATCAAGCCATGGTGAATATCGTCAATGCCATGGATCGGGAAGACCAACTAGCCCTGATCCGGGCGCATCCGGACTTGGGGAGCAAAGCCCGCATGGCGGAGGCATCGGTTCAGGAACAGGCAGGCGTGGGGTTAGATCGCCTCACCCCCCAGGAATTTGAACGCTTTCAAACGCTCAACCAGCGATACAAAGATACGTTTGGGTTTCCGTTTATTATTGCTGTCAAAAATCATACTAAAACCAGCATCCTGGAGGCGTTCGCTCGTCGCCTGCAAAACCCGATCGAGATAGAAATTAACCAGGCGCTGACAGAAATTGCTCAGATTGCTCAGTTCCGGTTGATGGATTTGATAGAGAAGTCCTAAGCGGCAATGATTAACCTGGCAATGTTTATGCCAACGGTGCATCGGCTCCGCTCCGCAACCAACCAGTGTGGGTTGAGCGGAGTCGAAACCTACCTCAAAAAGCTATCCTATATCCCCGCTTCCCTCAGCTTTTCGCGGATTAATTCGACTCGCTTGCGGTTGACTCCTAAATCAGATTTGCCTAATCGGGAAGCCGATCGCACCTGGATCAGGTTGACGGCAGGCTCAAAGAAAAACTCAACGTCATCAACAAACCCCATCAGGTTGCTGGCGAACTCTACATATAAATAATTGTCGGTTTCTGTAATCAGGGTTGTGCGTTCCTGGGATTGGATAATTTGCTTGAGCGCGGATTTTGCTTCCGTCTGGGTGGAACTGTAGGTGAGGGGGGCGATCGCGCTTTGCCCCTCCCGATCGTGGCTACACACGCAGTTAGGAGTGCCTGGGCAGGGGGCTAGTCTGCCGTTTGTAACGCCGAGATTGGTAGGACGCTGACCTGAAAATTTAAACATAGGAGAAAGGGAAAAATAAAAAATCTATCCTCTAAAATCTACAATCTAAAACCACACCTAAATCAACAATCTACTTGCCGATAGCAAAAACAATCAACGGTGTGGTCAAGATGCCGTCCCCTGCAACCCCTTATTTTTTCCCTGCTTTAGCTTCCGGTTCAGCCGAATTCAACGCCTGATCCAGAACCACACGGGCTTGCTCTGCCTGGGATCTGGCTTCACGGTAGCGTAAATTCGCCTGAGCGTAGGTCTTCAAAGTCTTAAAGCCATCCTTGAGGCTGGTAATTTCGTCTTCGCTCACAGGGTCATCGCTAAACAAAATATCGATTTTGGTACGGATGTGGAGGGCTTCCGTACGAGATTCCTGAAGCTTTAACTTCAAGGTTGCCAGGTTGCTGAGTAACTGCACTGCCTGGGTGACAGCGTCTTCTTCAGGATGGGGTGTGGGGGAGGGTTCTTTCACTTCAATGAATTGCTGGGGACCAAAACCATCGGAAAGCTCAGTAGGCAGTTTACCCGCATCCATTAACTCAAGCAACTGATCCATAGCCTTTTCACGGGCTTTGGTGGAGTCTTTCCCAGGAACGGACAAAACAATTTCAGGACTTTGGACAAGGGTATATTGAACCATAATCACGTAAATAAGACGTTTGTACTAATTCTACAGGAGATGCTGAGAACAGTGTAAGCGTTTTATGGGATTGCTCGACATTAAGGTGATAGGCGGTGGGGAGCTTTGATTAGACGGGTGCTGAGCTTGCCCAGTTGCCTTTTGCCTTTTGTCTTTTGCCTTATAGCGGTTTGCAGTTGGGTGAAGTACAGAAATGTGAGGCACAGTGGGGCGCGAAGCACCCTCACTGTACCTCATACCCTTGAAAAGGGCCATATTTGTCGATCGCCCAGGTGGCTGGGTGCAATTAAATGAAAGATGCCTGAGGGGTTTGGCGATCGCGGTTCGACCGAGCGATCGCCGAACGTCCCAGGCGAGCTGCGCTTACGGCGAAGCCCCTGCGCCTGTGGGTGTTATGTCCTTTGAGAAGCCTGTTTTTCTGCCTCTTGCCCGTTCTCTGAACCGTTATGGGATTCTTCCAGCTTTTGCCAAAAATCCTGTTGAGGTTTGCCGATTTCGACATCGTTTTGGTTAAAGGCAACTCGGACCCGGCGGCGAAACTCACGTCCCACATTCCACTGTTGGGCTGGTTGGGTTTTCAGCCAGACGCGAATCAGCATGCCGGTATGGGCAATATTATCTACACCCAGCACTTCCGGTGGGTCGGCAAAAAGATCGTGCCATTCCGGTTCTTCGTACATGCTTTGGGCCACCTCGTCCAGCAGATGGAGCGCCCGATCGATATCGGTGTCGTAGGCAACTTCAATTGAGAAATCAACCCTGGACCAGGTTCGGGTCAGGTTTTTGACCTGAATGATCGAGCTATTAGGAATGGTGATCAACTGTCCTTCGCCATTCCGAAGCTGGGTGATGCGGAGGTTCATGTTTTCCACCAATCCCGCTTCTGGGCCAACCATGATGATGTCACCGATCGCATACTGATCCTCTAGCAAAATCAGACAGCCATTTACCACATCTTTGATTACGTTCTGAAACCCCAGGGAAATGGCAAAGGCAAGAATGCCGCCGATTGCCAATACGGAGCCAACAGGCAAGCCCACAATCCCCAAGGCTGAAGTAATGCTAATGATATAGATCACAAAGGTCTTTAGCCCCTTAAGAGACTGGACCGTTGTCGAGATGCGTAAGGCTTCTCGCTGAACGTCTCCCTCTCCAAAGATGTCGTACTTGTCCCAGAACTTACCCAGGCGATCGAGGAGGATATCCCCTAACCGGATCAGCAAGCCTGTGACAAACCAGAGGGCCAACAATTGCAGAGGAATCCTGAGAATTTGGGCTGAGAGGGCACGGGTCCAGGGAAACAGCGCCAGGATCATGGCGGCTCCGCCCACCCAAATTACAGCTTGCCCCCAGACAGCTAACCAGCGCAAAAAGGCAATTACCCGTCGCCGCCGCTGAAGACTAAATTGATGGCGAAGGGCGCTCAGGAATGCCAGGCGTTGGGAAATTTGACCTGCCTCACCTGTGGTTGGGCGACCGGTTGTTGCAGGGTTGGCAATTGGATGACCTGTGACCGGAGACTCTGTGCCTGGGGTTGCCTCTGTGCCTGGTGGTCCCAAGGAGCCATCGGTTGCGGAGGTTTCCGCTTCCAGGCGGGTGGCCAGTACTTTGTCCTGATGTTTCAAGAGGCGCTGTAGGAGCCAGAGGGCAAAACTGGCAGCAGCCAGTTTCAGCAGCAGGAAAACGGATTCCCGGATCCGCTGCTTCAGGTTGGGGGTCGATCGCTCATTCAGAGCATTCCGTACCTGGGACTCGATGCGCTCGCGCATATATTCGGCAACCTGCTCGATCGGTGAGCCGTAATAGTTGGCATCGAACTGAGTCACCGTCATGATTTTGAGGGGCTGAGGATGCTCCTGATCCTTAACCTGAATAATCGTCTCCCGGTTGAGGACTGCTACCAATACCTGTAAGGTTTTGGGATCATAACTGTTGCTCGTGGTGCTTTTCTCATTGGAAATAGAAACATTACTCTGAAGCAACCGATTAAGATTGGCTTCAATTTGCTGGGCCCGTTGTTCTACGGGAACTAGATTACTGGCTTTGCTGCGATCTTCCACGGCAGGAGATGCGACCTTAAACAGTTCTGTCCCGTCAAAATTAACCGGAGCGATTTCAAGCGAACCAAGTCGCTGTACGTTTTTGGGAACTGGGCTAGACAGCGATTGCTCGGTTGGCAGGGGAATGGAAATTTGCCCCATTGCGGTTGGCATCCAGCCTGTGGCGATCGCAAACGTTAAAAGACTAATCAGGAAGAAGCTGACAATGGGACGAAGCCGACAGATTCGACCGCCTGCGAAGTTCCTGAATAAGTTTTGCACTAGCGTGCCTAGCCTGGAAATTTGCATGGGTTCTCTTACCATCGTTCAATTCATAGACCTGTGCAGAAGCAGGGATTTAAACGTGAATTTTTGCTAAAAAAGGGTTAATTCTGCCGCAATCTATGGATTTGCACACCCAGAATAGTCCATCTCCATCCAGAATATTTATGGCAAAAGGAGGAGTTGTAAACGGGTGAACCTGGTTTGCGTGTCTGCCCAACCTGTTTTAAGGGGGTGAAAACCCTTAAAACCCCCTGCAAATAGGTCGTATCGATGGGGGAACCCTTAAATCTATCTCGAAGGACTCCCACGCTTCAGGAGATATCCTGGAAGTAGGGGCTAATTTTCACCGATGATGGGCAATTATGGTTAGTTCAGCAGAACGCATAGCAAAGGATTTGGCAGCAATGGATGAAGCGATCGCGGCGCTTGCCCAGGAGTTTCATGGGGCCTACGCCAACTATCTGAATGGCTTAGGACAGGCAGTAAGACATCAGTTGGTTCTGGCTAGCTTCCACGTTTGTACCCAGGGCTATCCAGAACAATTTCTGAGCCTATCCTATAACCAGCGTCAGCAATTGCAGCAATCCTTACGCACCCTGGCTCACCATACCCAGGAAGAACTGCTGGCGCAATTGCATGTGCCAGTGGTGGCAGAAGCGCCAGAAGTGATTGATTTATTCCACGATTTTGAAGATTTGGAGCAGCCTGGGACAGCGGGATCCCTGGCTTCCTTTGAACCCTTACCTGTTATCTCTAAGAAAGCTGAACCCCAATCGCTGACCCCAATTCACCTGGCACGATGGCAGCAAGACCTGGAACGGGCGATCGTTCAGGAGCTACAAGCTGCCTCCCATGCGGCAAATCGACTGCTTCAGAAGGCGGGAGTGTTGCCTAGAAAGTTGCCAGAACCCTTATTGGAAGTAGCATCCAAGTCAGAAGCCTCTGAACTGGGAGGAAGTACTCCCAATCTCATGAATTTGATTGTCGAGTCTGCCAGTGACAATTCAGCCGAAAAAGACCGTTCGGATGAGGCAAGGGGGCACTCCATGATGCATATCGTCGCGATTAATCTACGTCTTGTAGAAATCGAATTTGCCAATGCCAACCTGACCGCTGCCCGATCGCAGATTCGTAATCTCCTGTCCCGCCTTAAAACCCTCGGACGCGACTATCAGAAAAAACAACGGGAGCGGGCGATCGTCTCAGCCCAGGAAGCATGGCGGGCAAGCTGGACGGAGGACTGAGAAATTTAGATCGGGGGACTAAACAAACGATTGAAATTTTATTGAGAAAACTGCCTGAGGACTGCTCATTGGAGGATGTGCAATATCATTTATACGTTTTGACCAAAGTGCTGATGGGTTTGGAGATTGCTGAGTCACAAGGAACCGTCACTCAAAATCAGGCTGAGCAAGAGTTGAGTAAATGCCTTATTCAGTAGTATGGTCCCCACGAGCCATTGAGGACGTTGATGCGATCGCGGCTTACATCGCACTTTGGACATGAGGGTGCGATCTCACTCGTCAAAACAAAAAGAGAGTGCATCTCTCTAATTTTGTCCAAGCGTTCAGTAAACCTCGTCATGGCTGCCAATGTCGATCAACAAAATTTCTGGCGTTGCTGATTGACGGGATGATTTGCCCTCATCCCCGACCATTCTCCCCAGGGAGAAGGGAGCCGAAAGTTATGTCCCCTCGCCCTTTGGGAGAGGGCTAGGGTGAGGGCGCATGCTGCCATTCATCCCAGGATTCAGCAACGCCGCTTTTTACACGTTTGTTTCACAGCGCGCCGAAAACTCTGGTCAAATAAAAGAGTCCTTACTCACCGTCTCCAAAAATATCTGCCATAATTTCTGCCGGAGTGCCGCGTTTGGCGGTGCCATTCTCAACGGCGATCATTGTATCGACAGCGCTTTGGGCGATATCTTTGCGGCGCGAGGCAATCCGTCGTTTCTGAATCAGGTCAAATATCATATCTTGTTCCTCTTCAGAAAGTGCCTCAATGGATTCGATCACAGCTTGGAGGGAGGAAACTGGGGTCAACATAAATCGAGACTCAAAGGATGATGACTGGTTACAGTATACCGCCCGTCCTACAAAATCGTAATGGGTGCTTCTCCGGAGGAGAAGCACCCATCACGCCATGCTGCAAGTGCGATCGCGGTTTCTGGGAAAGATGTGATCGTGAGTGGTTGGACTGTTTGATTTGAGCAGGCGATCGCAGCGTCAACAAAAAAGCGATCGCCCTTCCTCATAACCCCGCGATCGCCCAACCGCTCAATTGCAACGTGGCGATCGTCGTCCTCCAATCACAAAAAAG
>JBAUTA010000020.1:0-2902 GCA_049581985.1 Kovacikia sp. | reverse complement strand
CAGTGAGCCTGTTGACGTGTGATCAAAACATCACAGCATCAGGATTAGTTTCTGTCCTTTGGTGAGCAAAAAATTCTGAGGGTGGTGAAATGCGATCGGCTTATCTAACAAAATCTATTTCTGCGGCGACGGTTCGGGCAATCAATTACACCCCAGAACTTGGGCAGTTTCTTCAGCATCATCAAGGGGCAGATGTTTCGCGGCTAGGGAATCTTGCTAGCATCCGCAGTCCGGGTAGTGCAATGTTTCGTGCTATTAATTGCTCACCAGAGTTTGGAGAGGAGTTTCTGACTCAAGCAGATATCTTTGCAGCCGAGCCAACCGGAAGAACGATTCGTCCTGATACGATTCCAGATTTAGAATCGCGGCGTGTAAAGAATGGTCAGATTCTGATTGCAGGTGTTGGAACATTAGGAGAAACAGAACTTTATGGACGTTCCATCATTGCTGACGATCGCCTTGTAGGAAAACTGCTTACTTCTGACACACTTGTTTTAGAGCCGACGCTTGATGAAGACACTCATTATTATGTCTATGCGTTTCTCTGCACTAGCGTAGGCGTTCGCCTTGTCCGCTCTGCTAGCGCAGGTACAAAGCTTTTGCGTCCCCGTAGAGATCTCCTTCGTAATTTACCTGTTCCGCTTCCCGATCGCGCCACTCTGAAAAAGGTTGCTGATCTGATTCGGACTACAGTGATAGAACGAGAGCGATATTTGCGGGAAGTTCAGGCAGCACGGGCTTGTTTGGAGGCATTGCCTGAGATGCAGGAGGCGATCGCCATGTGTCAAGAGCGCAAAGCCCGCTGCATTCAATGGGATAGCTCCCTTTCAACCCTCACGGCATGGACTTACGCCTCTCCCGGTAAAGCACTTGCTTACCTTCAGAAAAAATGGCGAGCAAGATTGGGTGATTTTGTCGGAGCAGGAGGAATTTTTCGTAGTGGAAGATATGCTCGGGTTCGATGTATCCCTCCATACGGAGTAGACTTTTTCTCTCAGCGAGATGCTTTTTTGATTCGCCCTATTCCTCAACGTATCTTGCTCCCTGGTAGTGCGGCAACTGACCTTTCTTGTCAAGCTGGAACACTTCTCTTTGGCGGACAGGGAACCCTTGGAGAAGGCGAAATTTTCGGGCGGGTTGTCATAGTGGATTCTGAAATGGCAAAAGCAGCGGTAACTGAGCATTTACTACGTGTTCAGGTGACAGAGGAGTTCTCAAAGCTCGCTTTTGCTTTCCTATCAACTATTGTTGGTTTGCGACTTGTCCGTTCTTGTGCAGTTGGTACCAAGCTTCTTAGCCTTCGCCCTGATCTCATGAGCATTGCCTTTTCCTGATATTTATACAGCGTCATGGATCGGATGGGGACGGATGCTGGAATCCGAATGTTTGCCATAACCGCCGTTCCTACTATCGCCACCGGGGAGTCCGGAACCATGTCCGCAAACAGCGACGACGCGGACAGCAAACGGAACAAGCGCTATTAGAACCGGACGTTTCTACTTCGGTAAGGGTGGCAACCTTAAAGATACTGGCTCCAGCCGTTCCTGCTGCGGTTGTTCACTGGTATCGCATAACCAAGGATTCACCGCTGCATGCCATAGGCGCAGAACTCTGGATGGGGAACGATCGGGTTGCTAAAGTTGAACCCTTTCACTGCCTGGGACTGACCGAATTGCAGGTCAAAACACTGCTGGTTCGGATTCTAGATGTGTTTTCGCAGCGCAGTGGTATGAAGGTAGAACGCTTTCGTTCCTCCGTTGAACTCCATCCCCATAACTGCCCGATTCGCCCCTGCCCCCTCTATCCAGAGGTTAGGCTGTAATGGAAGTGCAGCAGTTAGAGCTTGACCTCTGGCAATCCCTGGAGAAAGCCTCTCGGTTTCCAGAGACGGCGGATCTGCGATCGCTCTGTGACGCGCTAGAGCAAACCCTATCTGACCAGTCTCTGGCAGAACAGTTGACCGTCGCAGGAGATGTGTTAGTGCAGCTCTCAGAGGTCCATGCCGCGCGGGCAAATCTCTTGCTTTCCGGGTGGGAGCGTCGGCATAACCCAGCTGAGCCGGTGGTAAATCTAGAGGACTGTGTCGATCTATTCGTCCAGTCTTTGACGCTGGATGTATCAGAGCTGTTTGAAGAAGCAGAGCCGATTCAGTACCCTGCCAACCGCAAGAAAACATCATCTCAGGAAGAGGGTTCGATCGTCGGAGAAGTAGATAAAAATGCGTTGTTGGATTGGGTAGACCAAATGACAGCAGCGCAACCACTCGATGAGCTAGAGATGGCGGAGCAGATTCGGGATCTAGCACATGGGGAGAATGTTGAAGAGTGGTCGAGGGCGATCGCCCAATATCTTCATTTCCGCTCAAATATCCGTCTACCTGATTTGCAGCAAGCATTGGGAATACCAATGGTGGAGTTGTGGCTCGGTTTGTTGATTGGCGGATACTTGTTAGAGCAACAAGGCGAATTTTATGATAGTCAGACTCTCTGGATTACTCATGGTCGTGAGGAAAGATAGTTTTATTTCACCGAAAGAATTTGAGGCAAGTTACAACCAGAACTGGTGGCTCATCAGCATCCATTACAAATGGTTCGGTCTGCAAACTCCTTAACTTTTCTGTATCGACCACTGCCAACAAATATTTTATACAGAGAACAATCAATTTGCGATTTAAGATTTTGAACTTTCAGATAGGTTAGGTGTGGTAGTTCTGGTGTCACTTAGTCACAGTCAGTTTGCTCAATCCAAAATCCAAGATCTAACATCCAAAATGTATTCAGGTTCCCAGCAGAATTCTTATGCATAAACCTAACTCATCCTATGAATATCAAGTTGGGGGACGTTTACCCGCAGATGCACCCAGCTATGTGGTTCGGCAGGCAGACGAAGAACTCTACACTGC
>JBAUTA010000019.1:0-2353 GCA_049581985.1 Kovacikia sp. | reverse complement strand
GCTGCGATTATCTCGCTGATCTGTTGCTGGTTGACGGTTATAGTTTGAGTCACGATTGTCTCGCTGTACATTTTCTGGCTGACGATTGTAGTTAGAGTCTCGATTCACAGGCTCTGCCGATGCAGATTTAGGCAAGACGCACAAAGCTGCTAGGGGAAGGGCGAGGACTATTGTGGCAATAAAGCGTTTCATGGTTTGACCTTTTTGGAGTTTGAGTAACTTACGTTGGTAATCAGAATGTTTGATGACGGCGAGTTATGAAGCTGCACCTTGAGCAGCAGGGGCTTGGCGATGGTGACGATGACCACCTTGTTTACGAAGTTCAGCCAACTTGGTTCGTTGAGCAGGGGTCAATACATTCCGAATCTTGAGCATTGTGTCAAAACGCTGGTCGCTCATCTGTTGAGTCAGGGGTTGTAACTGTTGATGAGCCTGACGCAATGCACTATCGCTTGCATCATTACTTGCTAAAAGGGTTTTGAGTTGTTCACGAGCGGTCTTTAACTGTTGACGCAGCCCTTGATTCGAGGTTTTGGCTTGCTCTTTGATGCTCTCGATCTGGGCCTGCTGGTCTGCGCTTAAATTAAGCTGCTGGTACATTTTCTGCCCTCTATTCCCCCACTCTTTTTTCTCGGTGGGTGACTGAACGGGTGCATCTTGAGCAAGAATGCTGGTTGAGGAAGAGAGGCTATCTGCAAACGCTGGGCTGAAGTGGGCAGCAGAATTAATGATTGCAAATCCCGTCGCGGGTATCAGCAACATTGAAGCAACAAATTTCATGACGGATTGAGATTTCATCTCGGTGAACCTTTTGGGACTGTGAAGGCGTTTTGTTTTTGAACACTTTCATCCTATGAGCTGTGACCCCCTCTGCAATAGGATCTCAGCTCCCATTCTGTCTAGGTCTCAAGGACTGTCTTATGCTGGGTACTTAGGACTAGAGCATGGCAAAAGCTATCAAGACAGGGGATTCTGACTTTAGCAGCTAAGATAGAGCCAAAGTCTTTCCGGTAACTCCGATGACTTACTCCCTTTCCGCCACAAAGCTCGTCACCTACCAAAAATGCCCCCAAGCCTATAACTTTCGCTATGAGCGGGGGATGAGCGCTCCTGGTGCATTCGGTTCGCCGGATCTAGGCAATGCGCTTCATCAGGCATTGGCCTATGCCTATCGGGACTGGCACTACAACGACCACAAGCCTGAATGGGATTGGTTTGAGACTTGTTGGAGTCGGAGTATTAGCAAGCTCTCTGATGCGCAGATCGCTGATGGACGAGAAATTCTAGAGAGCTATCACAAAAAGTTCGTTGCACCGTTGGCGGTCATGCAGCGGCCCCTTGGCGTTGAGAGCAAGATTTCTCCGAAGATTCAGTTTCAAAATATCGAGTTTACGCTCAGTGGTCGCTATGACCGTCTCGATAATGTGAATGGCGATCTGGAGCTGATTGATTACAAAACCACGAAGAATGCAACCACGCCTGATTCAGTGGATGTACAGCTTGGACTTTATTATCTGGCGCTCCGGCAGGTCTATCAGCAGTCGCTCAAGCGATTGACGTTGATCTTCCTTCGAGCGGAGGAAAGCCTCAGCTTTGAGGTGACTGAGGCCCATCAGGAACAGGTGCAGCAGCTTATCTCAGGGCTTGCATTACGGCTGCGGAACGATAGCGAGTGGGAGCCAAGCACAGGAGCGCACTGTAAGAGATGCACGTATCAAAAATATTGTGGGGCGGTCTGCGCTAAACCTGAGCCTTTGCCAGAGAATGCGCGGGGGCTGAAGCAGGTGCAGCTGGCGCTACAAATTTGATTTTGAGTAAGGTTCGAACCAGGAGAAATGGAGATGTCCAATCGTCAGAAAGTCAATCGCAACATGCATGAAAAGAATTGAAAAAATCGCTTGATATTTCCAAAATAACCACATCCAAAACAGCGACATAAAGGGCAGAATGACTACCATAGGAGCAAACGGCTCGTGAGACGGCAGAACTGGAACCCAAAAAAATACATGAATCAGCCCTGAATAAATACAGTAGATGAAGTATCCCGAAATAAATATGCAAATTGGATGCTTGGGGAATAACTTCTGTCCGACATAACATCCAACTAAAAACCAAAGGATGAACATAGATTGTTCGAATACACCATTGATCAATGAGAATGTAATCAAGTCAGATAGACGATAAGAACCCGTTTTCTTTTTGACTGTAAACAGAACATAAATTATCGATGCTAGAAGTGTCGTTATCCATCCCCAGCTTAGGGAAAGAGCAAAGCCAGTATTATTCTCAGAGGTATCTGAATCTGAGCTTAAAAGCGTTTGGACAAACTGCCGATTTGCCAAAATTAAAATTG
>JBAUTA010000018.1:0-6234 GCA_049581985.1 Kovacikia sp. | reverse complement strand
AAATAGGAGTCAAATGGCGAATAAATACAATTCTTTATTTGTCTCTTTAATCTGTCATTAACTGTTATTAACTGTTATTTAAGCCATGCCCCTATCGCGATCAGAGGGCCGTCGTTGGGTGCCATTTAACGAAAGATACTCCCACTTTGCTGATCGCTTTGGGTAAAATCGCTGTTCCTGGGGCGGAATAGCAGGTGGGGTTAGGTCCAGGGGGCGTACCTGTCATTGCAGGACATCTAGCGATTGCTAAAAACGATTGCTAAAAATGATTGCTAAAAATGATTGCTAAAAGTCAGGAAGTCGGGGGTAAAGACGTCTCCTTCGGGGTGAACTCATCGATCAAAGTTACCAAAACCGCAGCCGCAGGGACAGCCAGAAGAACGCCGATGAAGCCCAGCAATTTACCCATAACCAGAAAGGTCAAAATCACCACAACTGGGTGAAGTCGAACCTGTTGACCCATAACCAGAGGTTGAACGACATAGGCATCTATCTGATTCAAAACTAAGAATAGTCCTACGACCAGTAGGAACTTTAGAGGTGAAAGGGTAAGGGCAATCAAGGCGGGCAAAAAAGTGCCTGCGATCGAGCCAAAATAGGGAATTACCTCTAGCAGCCCTGCAATCACACCAAAGGGTAGCGCTAAGGGGACTCCCATGACCCAAAGCCCAATTGTTGTGGCGATGCCGAGAAACAGCATGGCAATTCCTGTGCCAAAAATCCAGCCCCGCAATCTTTGCCATGTTGCTTTTAGCAGACGATTAAACCTTGGATGATGCCGACGGGGAACCAGGCGCAGAATGCCGCTGATCAGGGACTTAGGATCATAGGCCATATAAAATGCCAGAATTAGCACTGCGATTAGCTCGATCGTTGTGCCAAAGGTTTGTCCTAACAGGAGTGGGAAGGAACCCAGGATCTGGTCAGTAAAATTACGAAACTGGGTCAAACCTTTAGAGAGGTCAGGAATAAAGCCTATGTTTCGATGCAGCTTCACAGATAGCCCAATCAAAGAGTTTAAATAACTGGGTAATGTCACCAATAACTGTTGAGTTTCATCCACAATGCTGGGAAGTACAAAGGCTGCAAGGAACACGCCGAATCCTGTAATCAGCCCAGCTAAAATAAAAACTGCAACCCAACGAGATTTCACTAGCTTTTCTAGCCATCGCAGTAGCGTTCTCAAAATCACTGCAATCAGGATTGCAACGGCGATTAGTTTCAAAACAGGCAGCAACTGGTAAACGATGTAGAACGATGCTGCAACCATGACAGCAAGGGGGGCACCGCGAGTAAGTTGATAGCCCAGGCTGTCTTCATCTCTAGAGTTTGACATTTCCTAACCCTATCTTTTGGTTCATCAGATGGTTTGGCTATTTGGGTTGAGGGAGTTTTGACGAGTTCAAACAGGTCCATAAGGCCAGCGATCAGCCCTAACAGATTCCATAAGCCTCAAATAACCAGACGATTGGCGATACCAATTTTAAAAAAGCGAACACGACCGCTGGAAACGGGGTGCTGGGGCTTGCGCCGTGAGCCCTGAGCACAAGGGTGGAACCCTTATGCTTTAAATTGGTATGACCCTATCCCTATCTAAATTCTGATGCGGCCTTTCCTGTTGTCGAGTTCCTGCGGATGGATTGATCAAAATGGTTTTTCGTGAAAGCAAGGTTGGAGTCAATTCCCCTGCGGTCTACGAAGGGTCGGCTCTATCTCGGTTCATTCCAGGTCAGGTAGTTTTTTTTCCAGGGAGTTATTTCCTTCAATATGACGTTCATACCAGTTCATCAGGGGGGTTGAGCTAATGCCGTGCAGGGTGACTGAAATGGTGACTGTGATAAATGTGATCCAGGCAATGAGTTCTCCGGACTTATCTTGCAACCCTTCGCTCAGGGCGTAGGTCAGGTAGTAGAGTGAGCCTACCCCCCGAATGCCAAACCAGCCAAACAACCAGCGGGTTGCTGGATGAATTGGGGAACCAAGGGTGCTGATCCAGGCTCCGATCGGGCGGATGACAAACAGCAGTGACGCGGTTACTAGCAAAGCAGGAGCCGCAAAACGCAGGATGGGTTCAATTCGTAGAAGTGCCCCCAATAGCAGAATCGTTGCGATTTCAGTTAGTTTTTCTAGCCTTTCCATGAACCGTAGGCGAGAAGCGGACTGTTCCGGTTCCAGGCAGTTGTATTTCATCACAATCCCCGCCACAAAAACCGCCAGGAACCCGTAGCCATGGACGAGCTCTGTTAAGGAATAGGTCAACAAAATTGTGCTGAGTCCGACGAAATCCTCCATCAATTCATCAACGGAACGGTGTTTTCCCAGGAGGTGTTCGATCCAGCAAATCCCATAGGCGACGCCAATTCCCATCAGGATACCCGCCCCGATCGCCCACACCAGATCCACAGCCACCCACTGTCCAAACCAATTTTGCCAGTTGTCATCCTTGAGCCAGTGCAGCCCAAAGTAAACAAACGGAAACGCCAGGGCATCGTTGAGTCCACTTTCTGAGGTCAACCCAAAACGCAATTCATCCCGATCCTGGGGGTCATATAGCTGCACTTCTGATGCCAGAACGGGATCGGTTGGAGCCAGAATCGCACCCAGCAAAATGGCCACGCCCCATTCCAGATTCAAGATCCAATGTCCGATCGCGGCGATCGCAAAAATCGAGATCGGCATCAAAAACCCAATCAGGCGAATCGTTGAATTCCAGGCCCAGGCTCTGAGTGGGCGGTTCATCTTAAGACCGCAGCTAAACAAAGAAATCAATACGACAAACTCTGTTAACCGTTCTAAAAACCGGGTATCCGGTCGCAGTTGGATTAAATTAAACCCATAGGGGCTGAGCATCAACCCAAACACTAAATAGATCAGAGCATAGGACAGGGGTATCCGCTGAATCCATCCAGAACCCAACGTAACCGCCAGCAGCAGTAACCCAATAACAAGCAGGTCAAGGGTGTAAATATCCACAAACCGTGTAAAGAAAGGAATCGCTCTCTTACTCTAGGTGCTGAATTTAGGACTTTGATTGAACCTGGGGTAGATCTTTGCCAGGGGTGGATTCTGGCGTTCTCGCTGGCTCACTGATTCGAGAGCAATTGACGCAGCACATAGGGCAGAATGCCGCCATGGAGGTAATAGTCCACCTCTGTAACCGTATCAATGCGCAGGGTGAGGGGGACGGTTTGGGGCGCTCCCTGCGGGCGGTGGATCACCAATGGGACGTCTTGCTGGGGAGTCAGACCCGACTCCAATCCGATCAGGTCAAACTGCTCTGTGCCGTTCAGTTCAAGGGACTGAATGGAAGTGCCTGCTTTAAACTGACAGGGCAAAACCCCCATGCCAACCAGATTAGAACGATGGATGCGCTCAAAACTTTGAGCGATGACCGCCTTGATGCCCAGTAATTTGGTGCCCTTGGCTGCCCAATCTCGACTGCTGCCCGTTCCATATTCCTGCCCAGCAAAAATAACCAGCGGTATTCCTTCCGTCTGGTAGCGCCTGGCAGCGTCATAGATGGTCATTTGTTCGCCGCTGGGTTGATGCAGGGTCACACCACCTTCCATCCCCGGAACCATTAAATTTTTGATGCGGACATTGCCAAAGGTGCCGCGCACCATGACGTCATGGTTACCGCGACGAGAACCGTAAGAGTTGAAGTCAGTCGGTGCGACTCCCTTTGATTGCAGGTAAAGACCGGCGGGTGAGGTTGGCTGAATGGCTCCTGCGGGACTGATGTGATCGGTGGTCACGGAATCGCCAAACAGGGCGATCGCCCTTGCCCCTTGAATCGCCTGCACTGTTCCTGGTTGAACCGAGAAGTCGTCAAAATAGGGAGGTTCTTGAATGTAGGTGGAATCAGCATCCCAGGTATAGACGGTGCCCGTTGTGCCAGGAATTTTTGCCCATAGAGGAGTTTGTTCGCCAAAATTGCGATACAGCTTGCGATAGGTGTCTGCATCGAAGGCAGTTGGCAAAAGTTCACTAATCTCTTCGGAGGTTGCCCACAGGTCACGTAGGTAAACGGGATTGCCCTCCCGATCCTGGCCCAACGGTTCTTGCGTCAGGTCAATGTCAATCCGACCAGCCAGGGCAAACGCAATCACCAGCGGCGGACTCATCAAAAAGTTGGCTTTGACGCTTTGATGCACCCGTGCTTCAAAGTTACGATTGCCACTTAGAACGCTGGCAACAACCAGATCGTTGCCGATAATGGCGGACTCTAAATGGGGCTCTAGTGGTCCGCTGTTGCCAATGCAGGTCGTGCAACCATAGCCAACGGTTTGAAAACCTAGCTGTTCGAGATAGGGTTGCAAGCCGCTGCGGGTAAGATAGGCCGTTACCACACGGGAACCGGGAGCCAGAGAGGTTTTGACAAAAGCAGGAACGCGCATTCCCCGCTCTACCGCTTTTTTTGCCAATAGTCCTGCTGCCAGCATTACCGTTGGATTGGAGGTATTTGTACAGGAAGTGATGGCAGCGATCACAACCTTGCCGTGCTGCAAAGCAAATTGGGCTGAGGGCAATTCTTCTGCGGGTAGGGACTGCACCCGGTCTGGAGTCGGGCGGTTTTGGATCATTTCAACTTCTGACAGGACAGCAGTATCGCGATCGCTGCTCAATGCGTGCCCTACAGGCACACTTTCTGCTGCCTGTTCCCCACCGCCAGAAACGCTTTCTGGGGACGTTGCTCCCCCCTGGACCTCCACTCGCTGCTGCAATTGGGCAGGTGTCTTGTTGTATCCATTTTCCTGAATTGGCTTTTGCAAAAGTTCCAGAAATTTTGATTTCACTTCAGCCAGGTTAATCCGGTCCTGAGGTCGTTTGGGCCCTGCCACACTGGGTACTACGGTTGCCAGATCCAGTTCTAACAACTGGGTGTAATGGATTTCGCCCAGGCGGGGAATCCCAAACAATCCCTGGGCCTGGAAGTATGTCCGGAGGGTGTCTACCTGCTCCTGGCTACGCCCCGTTGCCAGCAGATAGCGACAGGAGGCTTCATCCACCGGAAAAAAGCCCATTGTGGCACCGTATTCTGGTGCCATATTGGCGATCGTTGCCCGATCTGGAACCGACAAACTGGTAGCTCCCTCGCCATGGAATTCGACAAACTTACCCACCACGTTGGCTTGACGCAACATCTCAGTCAAATGCAACACCAGATCCGTTGCCGTCACCCCCGCTTGCAGTGCCCCTGACAAATGCACCCCAACCACATCTGGCGTGAGCAAATAAACCGGCTGTCCCAACATGCCCGCTTCCGCTTCAATGCCGCCGACTCCCCAGCCGACAATGCCCAATCCGTTGATCATGGTGGTGTGGGAGTCTGTCCCTACCAGTGAATCCGGGTAGTAAATGCCATTGGACTCCAGCACGCCCTTTGCCAGATACTCCAGGTTTACCTGATGCACAATCCCGATGCCCGGAGGGACGATCGTAAACCCGTTAAATGCCTGCATTCCCCATTTCAAAAAGCGATAGCGCGCCTCATTACGCTGAAACTCTACCTGCATATTGAGCTGTAAGGCATTGCTTACGGCACTAAAATCTACCTGCACCGAGTGATCAACGACCAGATCAACAGGGACTAGCGGCTCAATCATGGAAGGATTCTGCCCTAACCGAGCTGTAGCCGATCGCATGGCGGCCAGATCCACCAGCACCGGCACACCCGTAAAATCCTGTAGCAAAATCCGCGCCACGACAAAGGGAATCTCGGTTGTGCGTTCTGCCTGGGGTTGCCAGTTAGCAAGATGGCGAATGTCCGCTTCCGTAATCCGCTTGCCGTCAGCATGACGCAGCACCGACTCCAACATAATCCGTAGACTAACCGGCAACTGCGAAATCGGCCCCACGCCTGCCTGCTCAAGCTTTGGCAGGGAATAGAACTGAGCCTTTTTGCCGCTGCCAGCAGGGAATTCTTGCAGGGTGTCGAACAAAGGGGAAGGGGAAGGGGACATTGGGACTGGATGCCTGGGGGCTAAGTAGTTGGGTTCAATTAAACTTAAAGATGATTTTTAGGGTGGAGGGGGGTGAAACGACAGCTAGAGACAGGGGCAGGGGTTCTATCCCTGGCTAAGGCTAAGCCCCCATATTCCCCCTCTGTAATCCATATTCTTTTAAGGGGTATTAGGCATCTGCCCATAGGAAGAAGCTTGTTTCAAAGCCGTCTTTTTCGGGAAAGAGACGGGATATGCTGACGCTCTAACCATTGGAAGGTGGAATTTAAGG
>JBAUTA010000017.1:0-20239 GCA_049581985.1 Kovacikia sp. | reverse complement strand
TTTGACCAGTCGCATCAATCGCAAGCTTCTAGCTCATACCGTTTGTCGATGGCTCAACCGTCACAGTGCTGACCCCTTGCAGTTCGACCAGCTTGTGTCACAGTAGTTTTAGTCGCACATCGCGTTATCTTATACCAATTTAAAAAATGAAGGTTGCAGATGGGGGGGTGGGACGAAGCCCCCAGCCAGCGGTGGAACCCCTGCACCCCGTTCCCAATCTGCTCTGGTCGCTATTTAAATTGGTATTAAAAGCCTTGAATTAATTCTCAACCCTTACCCCTGGCCCCTAAAAGTGTCTGATAATTGCCTCAGCAAACTCAGAGCACTTTAGCGGCGGCTCAACAGGGGGTTCCATCAACCGTGCCAGGTCATAGGTAACTTTCCGGTTTGAGATGGCAGCCCCAATGCCTTTTGTAATCAGGTCTGCGGCTTCCTGCCAGCCCATATACTCCAGCATCATGACTCCAGACAGAATAAGAGAGCCGGGATTGACGCGATCGAGTCCCGCATGTTTGGGCGCAGTGCCGTGAGTGGCCTCAAAGATGGCACACTCATCCCCAATATTTGCACCTGGGCCCATCCCCAGACCGCCCACGATCGCCGCCGCTGCATCCGATAGATAGTCTCCGTTCAAATTCATAGTTGCCAGGATGGAGTATTCATCCGGGCGAGTCTGAATTTGCTGAAAAATGCTGTCGGCAATGCGGTCATTCACCATGATTTTGGTTTTCCATTGACCATTGCCATGGGTATCCCAGATCGAATCAAGGACAGCCTTCACCTCGGCGCAGGTCTGCTCCCGCTTTTCGGTTGTCATCGCATCATAGCCCGGTTCAATCAGGCGGGCATTTTCCTCCAGGGTGATATCAGCTTTTTTCTCTTTGTTGCCCAATATCCATGATTCTCGCTCAGTTACACATTCTGCTCGGAATTCACTGGTCACCAGTTCGTATCCCCAGTCGCGAAAAGCGCCTTCTGTATACTTCATAATGTTGCCCTTATGGACCAATGTCACCATTTGTTTAGCCTTGGGCAACCGCAAGGCATGTTTCACCGCACGCCGCACCAGCCGCTGGGAGCCTCCCTTACTGATTGGCTTGATCCCGATCCCGGAATCCAGAGGGATTCGTTTCTTGCCATGCTCTGGGGTGGCAGGTATGAGATCGTCGTTGAGTATCTTAATCAGGCGATCGCCCACCTCACTGCCCTGTTTCCACTCAATTCCCAGATAAATATCCTCCGTGTTCTCCCGATAGATAATAACGTCCAGCTTTTCAGGAGTCCGATGGGGCGAAGGAGTGCCCGGATAGTATTTACAGGGACGAACACAGGCATATAGGTCAAAGATCTGGCGGAGAGCCACATTGAGCGAACGAATCCCACCGCCGATCGGGGTTGTTAGGGGACCTTTGATCGCAATTCCATGTTGCTTAATTGCCTGCAACGTATCTTCAGGCAAATATTGGTAAGTTCCATACTGATCGCAGGCTTCATCCCCCGCATAAACCTTAAACCAAACGATCTTTCGCTTCCCGCCATAGGCTTTTTCTACTGCCGCATCAAAAACTCGTTGGGAAGCTGGCCACAGATCGATACCCGTTCCATCTCCCTGAATATACGGAATGATGGGATTATCTGGCACAACAGGCTCTCCGTTTTGGAACGTAACCTGAGCACCAGAATCGGGGGGAGAAATCTTGTCATATGTCATCAATCGCAACTCCTGGTAATGATGGGTAGCCAACAATAGAATGGCAGGAACGGGAGAAATTTTAGAAGGAATCACAAAAGGTGAGGGAAACGTGGGATACGTTTCCCTCACCTTTTGCTAACGATTTGCAAACACAATCTTTGCCGGAATGCAAAGTAGAGTAAATAACATAAACGATGATTGATAAAGATTACACGAATAATTTCCTGATCAGAGGACTACTCCATAACTACCACCAGACAATTAGATTTGGACAATGTTTGGACAATATTAAGTCAGCGGTTGCGAACCTGGGTAGCCGATCAGTTCCATTCCCTGAGCTGGGAACCTTTACTTCAGATGGCTAGAAAACCCACTAAATTCCTGATGAATATCCGCTCCATATCATTGCTCTCACTTTTACCAGCCTTTTTTTCATAAACTCTTGATAATCTACCTCCTTTAATTTGCGTTTTGGGGGAACCCTAAAATTAAGAACTACAGGGAACTCGGCAAATTAAGAATGACCCTGGTCTCACGGGAACTTATATTCACTACTCCCTTACCCTGCTCGCTTCTCGAACGTCGGTCAATGAAGATTAAAGTCAGTGAGTGCATGCCTGTCTTACCTGGGTGAGAACCTCGATGAAAAAAATTCTAGTGGTAGATGATGATACAACCCTCCGGCTGGCTTTAACCCGTTATCTGGAGAAACGAGGGTACCTGATTCAGGATGTAAGTTCAGGAATCGAAGCATTAACGATGTTTGAGCAGGATCCACCCGATCTGGTTGTTTCCGACGTCATGATGCCAGAGATGGATGGATTTGAGTTCTGCCGTCGGTTACGAACAACGCGCTCCGGGCAGTTAGTCCCCTTTATCTTTCTATCTAGCCGAGGAGAGGTGGAAGACCGAGTGCAGGGACACTCCATTGGGGCAGATGATTATTTGATTAAACCCTTTGAGCCGAGAGAACTCTTGGCAAAAATTGAGGCGCAACTAGAGCGATCGCGGCGAATTCACTCTGAAATCGTGCGGCTGATGCAAAAGTCCGAATCCAATAGTGGAACTATTGGGGAAGCTCAGGCTGGAACCGTTACGCCAAACCCCTTACCTCTTACGCCCGCCGAAGAAAAAGTCTTTTGGGAAGTGATTCAAGGTTATACCAACAAGCAAATTGGCGATCGTCTATTCGTTAGCCCCCGAACGGTTCAGACCCACCTCAGCAACATTCTTAGCAAACTTCAGCTAGAAAACCGCTCCCAGCTTGTTCGCTTCGCTTTTGAACAGGGTTACAAACTCCCTGTTGAGGAACCCTCAAAGCAGAACTGATACTAATCCTAAAAAATAAAATGCAGATCGGGGTGGGGGGCCGCGCCTCCTGCCAGGAGTTTCACCGTTCAGACAGGGAAAGGGGGGCATAGAGCGAGGAGCCGATGAACCGAGGAGAGTGATGGGGGAGAAGTCAGGAAAGGTAAAAGAGAATAAAAGGTGTAGGGTATTAGAACGGCAACCAGGAGATATGATTTCCTCCCCTGTCTCTACCCCATCCCTTTTACCCCTGCCCCCTCCCCTTGATTTCTGGTCTTTACACCCTGGAAGAGCTTAGAGAGGCGATCGCAGCTAAACCAGAAAGGTGGCGACCGCTCGTTCTCACTAACGGTTGCTTTGACCTGTTGCACGCTGGGCATGTACGGTATTTACAGGCAGCCAAAGGTCTGGGGCGGGCACTGGTCGTAGGGCTAAACAGCGATCAGTCCGTCCGAACCATCAAACCGCAAACCCCCGGACTACCACCCCGCCCTATTGTGCCGGACACCCAGCGAGCTGAAGTGTTAGCTGCCCTCAAACCAGTAGACGGAGTTGTCATCTTTGCCGAGACAACCGCCTGTCAGTTAGTTGAAGCTCTGCTTCCAGACATTTATGCTAAAGGGGGAGATTATCAAATCGAAACCTTACCAGAAGCGATCGTTGTGCAGGCTTACGGAGGACGCATTGAACTAATCAAAATTGAAATCCCCAGTTCCACATCCGCCATCATCAAACAAATTTTGACGGTTACTTCCCCTAAATCCTTAGGAAAAAACTAACCAGCCTGCTCCAAATTAGTCCGAAACCACTTCCATCAACATTTCATCCTGCTGTCCGTTGTCCTTTGCCTCCTGCATTCTTACATCAGTTCTGATCTCGTCCAAATACACTCTCTCTATCTGATATCTTCGCTATCTGCATGTCCTTCTACCAGTTTGTATCTGGCTGATTCTCACCCTCCCCATTCCCCATCACCAAAGTAGGTAGGCGTTAAGTAGGTAGGCGTCATTAATGATCAGCAGGGAGAATCAGGGCGTTGCCCCAGGCACGGGGTTCCCCCCTCCACCCCAACGTCATTTTTAGTTGAATGGTACCCAACTCCTTACTTCCCCATTTAGTGTTCTAATCCCGTTTTAATTCATGGATAGCTTGCAACAACCTAAAGCAGAAAATCTTCCTCCCTTTGCTCCAGTTCCTTCTCCAACGGATATTTCAGCTTCTACCCCCTTGCTCCAGTCCGCAGTCGGAATTGATTACAGCCCTCTGCAACAACTGCTAGCTGCCCAGGATTTTCAGGCAGCCGACCAGCTCACCCTGCAAATCATGTGTGAGCTAGCAGGTCCAGCCGCCGTTCAGCGCAAATGGATTTATTTCACTGAAGTAGAGCAATTCCCGATTACCGATTTACAGACGATTAATCATCTCTGGCTAACCTACTCCGAAGGAAAATTTGGTTTCTCAGTTCAACGAGAAATCTGGCTGGGTGTGGGCAAAAATTGGGAAAAATTTTGGGCGAAAATTGGTTGGAAAAATGGAAATACCTGGACTCGGTATCCTCAAGAATTTACGTGGAATCTGACTGCACAAAAGGGGCATTTGCCCTTATCGAACCAGCTTCGAGGAGTACGCGTAATTGCTTCTCTTTTCGCCCATCCGGCCTGGTCTAAATAGCTACATCAGAAACACTCAGTAATCTTTCCAGTTTACTAAGTGTGCGGCTCTTGAAAGTTCAGTATTCTCCGCTGCTCTCCGACGTTCACCGCCCTAAATGTTAGGGAATTCTGGAATAACTAACAACCCTTGAAGAAACATCAAGGTTCCACGGTTACGCGCGGGAGTTACGGAGCGGAATGATAAATCATGATAACAGGCTTTTTTGTCGGCTCGATAGGTTAACTTTTGCTACCCGTGAGCAGCAGCGTATGCTGGTCATGGAGGAACTGGGCTTACTTGAGCCTGAGAGTTTCCCAATCTTTGAAGAAGCTGCCCAAACTGCAGCGCACTTCCTAGACATACCTATTGGCTTCTTGGGATTGATGGATCTGGATCGGCAACGATTTAAGTCATCCGTTGGACTGTCCAGATTGGGACTCATGAACGAACTGGCAACGTCACGTCAGTTTTCTCGGGATGAATCGTTCTGTACCTATGTTGTCGATAGCCATCAGGTTCTTTCGATCGAGAATACCCTTGATCATTCAGCCTTTGCTGGCAGTGTTTTAACCTATCGGTATGGGATTCGGGCTTATCTGGGTGTTCCGTTGATGACGTCGAGTGGTTTCTGTGTTGGCACGCTTGCCGTAATGGACCTAATCCCTCGACAGTTTACAGATCGAGATATCCAATTTTTGGAGTTGATGACTCGCTGGGTTATGAGCGAGGTGGAGCGCAAGCAACCCCTAACGCCGCAACCGATCCAACCCCTAGAACGGCCTAGTCATCCCCAGGCTTCTTCTGGCAACACTTCTAGTGATAAGAGCCTTGCGATCGCCGATCGGCTTAAGGTCGAGCTGCTGGGGCAGCTGACTCAAGAGCTACGCACTCCCCTAACTTCAGTCATGGGGATGGCAAGTGTTCTCACCCACGAAATTTATGGTCCCTTAACTCATAAGCAGAAAGAGTATCTAGGGATTATTCATAACAGTGGACAGTATTTGCTATCGCTGGTCAACGAAATCCTGGAATTATCTGTCTTGAAAGACAACCACCAGGGGCTAAACCTTGCCCCGGTTGATATAGAAATGATCTGTCAGCAGGCAATTAATACCCTGGAGCAGGCAGCCGTGCGGCGAGAGCAACAGATCCGACTGTCGCTAGAACCCGGACGCCGAATTTGGCTATTGGACAAAGACAGAATCCGCCAAATGCTCTATCACCTGATTTTTAGCGTAATTCAGTCTTCTAACACGGGCAGCACTGTCCGAGTACATGTCTCCCTTCGCGGCAGCGATCTTACGATTGCAATTTGGGTATCCCATCCCTGGTTAGGAGAAAATTTACCCCGTCCCGAATATTCCCAATCAACTTTGTTGCCCGCAGGAGTTAATCCGGGAGAAGAAGAGTTTTACGGAGGGTACGACCATGCAAAATTTGAAATGCAGGATTCTAGCGAATTAAATATTCGGTTGGCATCATCTAGATTAGAAGAAGCCCGGTTAGTAACAGCCGAAGTAGGGGAATCCGAGCAGTTCTTTAAAGAGAAAGTGAATCCTAAACCTGTTGAAGAGTCCCACCGAAATTTGGGATTGCTTCTGAGCCAGTATCTAGTCGAGATGCATAATGGACAAATTACCATTCCAGCAGCGTCAGCCTCAGATTACCGATATATCATTAAATTGCCTCAGGTTGTGGAAGCAGGTGAAGCTTGATGTGAATTTTGTACAGAAATGCTTAGCTCGACTAAAATGGAACGTATGAACTAATGTTAGGTTGGTGATGGGATGAACATCTTCCGACGCGTGTGGGACTCTGTAGGACTTGGCGATCGCTTTGACGATGAGTATGAGTATGAATACGAAGAGGAAATTCCGGAAGGATTTTATGCTTCCGATGGAATGTATTCTGCTGAGCAGCGGGCAGCTCCCTTAAACAACGTAGTAGGGTTGCCCAATCGCAACTTGGGGCACACTGAAATGTGCCTGATGGAACCTCGCAGCTTTGAGGAAATGCCTCAAGCAGTCATGGCATTGAGAGAGCGAAAATCCATCATTCTCAACTTGAGTGTGATGGATCCAGATACAGCCCAGAGATGTGTAGATTTTGTCGCAGGTGCTGCATTTGCCATTGACGGTCATCAGGAAAGGCTGGGTGAGCATATCTTTCTCTTTACCCCCAGCTTTGTGCAAATTAGTAGCTATCCTTCGGTTGGAACAGATGCCGTCAGGTCGCCCGTTCCACCGTCTACGCGGGTAAATCCTCCCGCTCCCACTTGGACGGGAGATAACTCCCGCATCATTCAGTAAAAGCTCAACAGGTTTTAGCGATTAAATCAGGGTGATTACGGTCACTTCAGGGGGGCAAAAAAACCGACCAGGGAAATAGGTACCCAATCCCCGATTAACGTAAAGCCGGTTCTCTCCAACCGCATGAAGCCCTGATGCCCAATCCCAATGCTTGACGGTGGTGTGAAAAGCCCTTATCCAGGGTAAAAATTTTCTGGCTCGCTTGGGAATTTTGCCATACAGCTTTGCCAAATACTTGGACGGGTTACCAATCCCTGGTAATACGATCTGGCCTCCGTGGGTGTGACCTGACAATTGCAGATCAATCCGCCACGATCGAAGTCTTTCAGCCGTATCAGGATTGTGGGAAAGCACGATCCGAGGGATGTTTTGATGGACCTGCTCCATCACAGGGGCAGGGTTAAATTCTGACGACCACAAATCTGCCAGTCCAATTAATGCCAGTTCCGCTCCCAAGGGGTAGGCAATTTCGTTCCACAATACCTGAATGCCAATGCTACTAAGGGCATGGGTAATTTCTGATCGCGATCGTCGGTAGCGAAGGTCATGGTTTCCCAGGATTGCGTAAATACCATATTGGCTTTGCAATCCTTTTAACCAGGGCAACAGATTATGAATTGCCGCCGGATCATCCGTAATCAGATCTCCTGTTAGCACAACTAAATCGGGTTCAGCATCATTGCTGGCTGCGATCGCCTGTGCCAGTAACCTTTCGGAAAGTCGATTGCCGTCAAAGTGAAAATCGGAAAACTGAACCAATTTCAAGCCTTGAAGAGATCTGGGAAGGTCAGCAATTTTTAGCTGCAGCCGCTCTACCTTCAGCGGTCCCGTCAAAAGTCTGTGCATACAGTCAACCCAAAAAGCACTTCCAGCCTAGCAAAGGTCCTGAAAAGTCGAAGGGTCGAAGGGGATGGTTAATCAGAAGTTTAAACAACGGGAGACAGGACGGAGGATGGAGTTCAGGAGACAACTTCCGCCCCTGTAGCCTTTTAACACCAATTTAAATAGCGGACAGGGCAGATTGGGGACGGGGTGCAGGGGTGGAACCCCTGGCTGGGGGCGAAGCCCCCACACCCCCATCTGCAACCTTCATTTTTAAATTGGTATAAATTAGGCAGAACTCTAATTGAGCAAGGCTACGCTATTTTTGTTTCTCGTGGGATTACTGCTGACAATCCGCTCTGTTTCTGGCTAGGATCGCGGCTAGTTACCGTGATTAAAGTGTATCAATTCAAATTATGCAACCGCTGGTCGCAGTCGTTTTGTTAGGACTCACTGGCTATGTCCTTTGGCTGATATGGCGTGATTCAAGAAAAACAGTGAACGGTGTAGACAGAAATTTACTGTCAGCCTCAAGAGGTGATGACGCTTTGGCAAGGCGTCTTCTGGCTTATAACAAAGGCAAGTATCCGGGAAAATCTGAGCAGTGGTGTGTTGAGAAGGCCATCTACGACCTGAAGCGAGATCAGCATAGGCACTAGTAGACCAAAACGAAAGTTTTGGAGAGGGGTAGAGGGGGGCAATCCCCTTCACTCCCCCCTGTTGCAACCTGATGATTTGCACCACTAGTAACCCATGGTCATGGTTTGGTAGTCAGTGGCAAAACCGCTGACTACCAAACCATGAACTTCTCAGGTTTTACCTACAACGCCTCCGCTGCTGCCGCAGGTTGGATTTGGGGTTGGAACTGGAATAGGGAGTAAACCACATCCCGGCGGATTTCGGTCATCATCTCCAGGAACAGTTCGTAGCCTTCACTCTTGTATTCGATCAGTGGGTCTTTCTGGCCATAGCCGCGTAGACCCACGGATTCGCGCAGGGCGTCCATCTGCTGCAAATGTTCGCGCCAGAGGGTGTCGATCCGCTGGAGGATGAAGAAGCGCTCCGCCTGCCGCATCAGACCGGCTTGAATTTGGTCTACCTGTGCCTCTTTCAGGTCATAGGCGATCCGTACCTGCTCATGCAGGAAGGTCTTGATTTCGGCAATGGTCATGTCTTCCAGGTGGTCGGGTTGCAAATCGGATAGTAGGTAGACAAATTCCTGCACCTTGCTAACCAATCCCTGTAAATCCCATTCTTCAGGTGGCAGGTCGGGATTTAGTTTCGCCTCCACGATATCGTCCATTGTCCGTTCGGCATATTTGACGACCTGCTCTTTCAAATCCTGTCCTTCTAGCACTCGGCGGCGTTCGGCATAGATGGCACGACGCTGGTTATTCATGACTTCGTCGTATTCAAATACCTGCTTCCGAATGTCGTAGTAGTAGGTTTCGACTTTCTTCTGGGCACCTTCTAAGGAGCGGGTTAACATTCCAGATTCGATCGGCATATCTTCTTCGACCCGGAAGGCATTCATTAAACCAGCTACCCGATCTCCTCCAAAAATCCGCAATAGATTATCCTGCAAGCTGAGGAAAAATTTGGTGGTGCCGGGGTCTCCCTGGCGACCGGAGCGGCCCCGCAACTGGTTGTCAATCCGACGAGATTCATGGCGCTCGGTGCCAATCACATGCAATCCACCAACTCCAACCACTTCTTCATGTTCGCGTCTGGTGAAAGCTTCGTATTCCTGCCGGATCAGGTTGTAAACTTCCCGCAGTCTTTCAATCACGGCATCCTCGGTGGGCGCTTTTTCAGATGCGACGGCGACCCGGTCTTCGGCTTCCAGCTCGGGCAGCGATCGCTCTCCATAATTCTGAACCGCAAATTCCACCGCCTGTTTCAGCTTTTTCTCCGTTTCTTTCGAGAGTTCCGTTGGGTAAATTTGAGGCGAGGCTTTCCAGGTTTTTACTTTTTTGCCAGGAACAAAACCTTGACCCCCACTGCGCCTGCTATCTGCTCCAGGCACTTCCGCAACTGTAAAACTGTCTTCGTCTTCCGGTTGCACAATGCGGGGCATGAAATATTCCCGCAGCTTTAGCCGAGCCATGTAATCGGCGTTTCCCCCCAGGATGATGTCTGTTCCCCGACCTGCCATGTTAGTGGCGATCGTGACTGCGCCTTTTCGGCCTGCCTGCGCAATGATTTCAGATTCCCGCTCCACATTCTCTGGTTTCGCGTTGAGCAGATTATGGGTGACGCCCAGCTCGTACAGTAGACGAGAGAGGACTTCTGATTTTTCGACACTGGTGGTTCCAACTAAAACTGGACGGCCCAATTGGTGCATTTCGGCACATTCAGCGGCGATGGCCTTCCATTTCGCCTCTTCCGTTTTATAAACCACATCAGACAGATCTCGCCGCCCCGTTGGTTGATTGGTTGGGATGATGGTTACGTCTAGATTGTAAATCTTACCAATTTCCGCTTCCTCAGTCTTTGCAGTTCCGGTCATACCTGCCAGCTTGGGGTAAAGCAGGAAAAAGTTTTGGTAAGTAATCGTTGCCAAAGTTTGGGTTTCAGGCTGAATTTCGACCCGTTCTTTTGCTTCGATCGCCTGGTGCAGTCCATCACTCCAACGGCGTCCTGGCATGACCCGTCCGGTAAACTCATCGACAATCACAACTTCATCATTGCGAACAATGTAATTCACATCATTGATGAACAATTCTTTTGCCTTAATCGCATTAAAAATGTAATGGGCCCAGGGATCCTGAGGATCAAACAAATCCGTTACTCCCAGCATTTTCTCTGACTCAATGAAGCCTTCATCCGCCAGAATCACGTTCCGCTGTTTCTCATCAACCTCGTAGTGGCCATTCGGATCATCTTCGTTGGCTTTGCGAATCAATGCGGCGGCGACTTCGGAAGCTCGCATATATTTTTCGCTGGGGCGCTCTACCTGTCCGGAGATGATCAAGGGGGTCCGCGCTTCGTCAATCAAAACGGAATCTACTTCGTCAATAATGCAATAGTTAAAAGGGCGTTGCACCACATCTACCATTGAGGTTGCCATATTATCTCGCAGGTAGTCGAAGCCGAGTTCGCTGTTAGTGGCGTAGGTAATATCGCAGGCATAGTTGCGCTGGCGATCAGTCGGACTCATATTTTGCTGAATCAGCCCCACGCTTAACCCCAGAAAACGGTGAACCTGCCCCATCCACTCAGCATCCCGGCGGGCCAGGTAGTCGTTGACCGTGACAATGTGTACCCCTTTGCCCGTCAATGCGTTCAGGTAGGCTGGCAGGGTGGAAACGAGAGTTTTGCCCTCACCCGTTTTCATTTCGGCGATCTGCCCTTCGTGCAGAATGATGCCGCCTAACACCTGAACGTCAAAGTGACGCAGACCCAAAACTCGACGACCAGATTCTCTGACCACAGCAAATGCTTCAGGGAGGAGATCTTCCAGCGATTCACCCTTGTCTAAACGCTGTTTGAACTCCGCTGTTTTGCCGCGTAGCGCCTGGTCAGTAAGTGCCTGAATTTCATCTTCTAGGACAGCGACATCAGTCACGATCGGCTGATACTTTTTCAGTTTACGTGTGTTGGGATCGCCCAGCAAAGTTTTAAGCATGGCAGAATTGACAGATTCCTAATCTTAATAACGGTTTCGATTGACTTCGGGTCGCCAGGTTGAAGCGCTTTACACCCAATTTAATGACCCCAGGGTACTTTAATCCTATCATTCTGGTTTGGGGCGGTAGGAGAAGGCAAAAAGATAGGCGATGCGGGAGGAAAATTTAGACTTTGGCCCCCATCCTTTATCCCGACTTCTACGGCGCGTTCTGCCATTCACTGCTGAGACTGCGAAAATCGTATTTGCCTGCGCCCGGATGACAGGAAAGACAGGTATTCATCCCTGGACGCGACGGAAGCTTAACTTTGGGATGGAGAATTTTGAAATATTGGGATTGGTAAATCCGGTAGGGAACGTCGTCTTCTGCGGGTAAGGGCCGGGAAGTGAAGCGAATATATTCCCAGATGACCCGTAGATTGACTTTATCAAGCGGTTTCAGGTCTGTCCCATAGTGTTGAGTATCCTGCAAAAGTTGCCGCCAGGTTTCACTGGGCATAATGGCAGGTGGCAGCGCAAAATGGCAGGCTCCACAGGTTTGTAGATAGATCTCTTGCCCAAGTTGATAGCGTTTGGGAATGGCGTCTACGGTGCCAATGGTTGCTGATGTTGGAGACAGAAGTGGAGTTGAGCCACGATCGGGACTGACCGAGGGTTCAGAATTGGGGGGGACTGATTCCTGGGCAATCGATTTAGGCGATCGCGGCTCTGTTGCCATTGCCAACCCCCAGCCCAGACAAAGACTCCATAGCAACAGCAACAACAGGAGTACAACGATCGATCGCCTCCCTTGGGTCTTAGGACGCCTGCCGTTTCTCATATATGGGCGCACCCAATGACGAACGTTTTGTTGGACACGATTTGGCATGGCAAACCATTGAGCTGGAGTTAGGAGTTTCAGAATTAGGAGCTTCAGAATTAAGCACCCAGCTACTTACTCCATAACTCATCACTTCTTTGTGTATTCTAGCGGTCACTGGACAGGATTTTCATGGTTTTTTGACAGAGCCAGCGTTCTGGGAAGAGTTGCCTGATCCCGGCAATCTGATACCCATTGAAAAAGCAAACGCGTAAAAAGCAAACACGTAAAAAGCAAACACGTAAAAAGCAAACACGGCAATGGAACCGGAGTGCAGGGGTGGAACCCCTGGATGGGAGCGAAGCCCCCACACCCCCTCTGCAACTTTTATTCTTGAAATGGGTACGACCTGCTGAACCATGGTTCGACGCCTATTTTCCCTGAAATTCTGCTTCTTCAAGGAAATTTGTTACCTGCGAATTGAATTATTTTGGGTATGAACAAGTTACTTGAAATCGGGATGGATTGTCGTCATATTCAGTTCTGTGATCAGAAGGGAAGAATTAATCTGGAGCAACTCCAGGAATTGCTCCAACTGGCGGCGTTTTGGGCAAAAGATCGACGAACAGAGGATTTGGCAGTGGCGATCGCCAACAGTGATCCCATCATCACCGTTTGGGATGGGGAACAGTTGGTTGGGTTTGCCAGAGCAACGTCCGATGGGATTTATCGAGCTACGATCTGGGATGTCATCATTCATCCGGCCTATCAGGGTATCGGCTTAGGCAGCAAACTGGTCGAAACTGTCCTCAGTCATCCCAGGATGAACCGGGTTGAGCGGGTTTATCTAATGACTACCCATCAACAGCGATTTTACGAACGCATTGGCTTTAAGCAGAACACCAGTACTACGATGGTTCTGCACAATCAGTTGGGGGTGGTTCCATCGGAGTTGATGGCCCTGGGAAATGAGGTAGTAGGCGGTAGAGAGTAGAGTTGGGGAATAGGGTATGGGGAGCCCCTGGGATAGGGGGAATTCCTTATCTCCTCATTCCCTCACCATTGGAATTGAACACTGAACCCTTGTCAGCGGGGGATCATTTGATGGGATCTCGGATTCTGGGGAAACGGACACAATTTCCAGGTGTCCTTGCATCAATTGCAAAAGCGTCTGGGCTGCCAGGAGATTCAGCCCTGACGAGAAAACTGCTGGATCCAGGTTGGCATCTGTGATCAGATTTACGGGTTCGCTGCGGGCAGCGGCTGAACAGTGATCATCAATCCAAATATCGATATAGCCGGATTTGGGGGATGGGCGAGTAGAAACCGTAATGCCGCTTTCTGGGGCGCGGGAAATGGCAAAATCAATGAGATAAATCAAAATTTGACGGAACCGATGGGGATCTGTAAGGACATAGAGGTCAGCATCTGGGAAGGGAATTTGCAGCTGGAGATTGCGATTTCTTGCTTGCAGGTAAGTCAGGTCGTGAACTTCCTGGAGAATTTGAGTTAGCTGAGTGGGCTGAATCTCCATTTTGACCGTGCCATGCTGGACTCGCGCAACATCCAAAATTTTATCCAGCACATCAACCATCTTCCTGGCTGATTCGTTGGCCTGAGCAATAAATTCCCGTTCTTCCTCAGCACTGTCGCACAGGTCAGACAGAATTAGCTGATGCATCCCAATTAAGCCGTTGAGGGGCGATCTCAGTTCGTGGGAAGCCCGCGCCAGAAACCCTCCCTTAAACGCGCTCATTTCAGTTGCCATCTGGTAGGCCAATGTGATCTGCTTGAGATGTTCAGACAATTTCTGGTTGTCGTTGCTATCAGGGATTTCTCTATGGTTCCTTGCAGGCAACTGCCCAGAATCTCTGTCAGGCAATATCGGTTTCACTTCTTGCAAAGGGCGTCGCCAGCGCCAGCGACTTACCAACCCGAACCCGAACCCCAATCCCAGCCATATCAAGTTAGTCCAGTTCATCACTTTTAAACCAACTCAGGTTATATTTCAGTAGATTTCCTTAAACGCAGGAAATATTGCTTAAATTAAATAAGTACCTCTTTTTTACCCAAATTCCTCAGGAGAGTACCTGGGACTTACCGAAACAACATAATCAAGAGCAGGGGCTGCTGGGTGGGTATGACAAGGGTTAGCCGTCGATAAAAACTGCGCCCTGTCTGAGAATTTCCCATCCGGCTCCAGTCCATTTGGCGACTGTTGAGGGAACCCCGGATGCGATCGCAGTTGCGGTGGCAGGCTGAAATTGGGGACTCAGGGCTAACCCCTCCGCAGGAGCCAGGGTGAGTACCTGGGGAAATTGGTGCTCAATTTCAGCGGTTGTCAAGAGGGGAGGTTGACCAGAGCGATTTGCACTCGTGGTTGCCAGGGGACCGGTTTGGGTCAAGATGGCACGGGCGATCGCGTGATCCGGCACGCGCACACCAATAGATGTGGAATCCTTAGGATTCATGGTTGGGGGAACCCGATCGCTTGCCGGAAGAACCAGGGTCAACGCTCCGGGCAAATAGCGTTCGGCGACCTGCTGCCAAATCTGATACTCCAATGGACTACCATTGACATATGACCAGAGGTCGGAGATCCTAGCTGCCATCAGGATCAAGGGTTTATCTAAACTGCGTTGTTTGAGCTGATAAATCAGGTCTGCCCGATCGGGGTGGACTGCCAAAGCAGGCACCGTATCCGTGGGAAAGCTAACCACTGACGCACCCGATCTGGCTTGAGCGACGTACTCTTTGAATGAAACCTGAGGCATCCGTAAATCAATGGAGAAAACTGTAATCTAAATACGCGGTAGGGTCAGGGAACCCGTGTTTTTACTGTCGGTGTTCTGGACAATTTATTTGACAATTACTTCTGTTAGAGAATTCGTGGTTAGAATACAATTCTCATTGTGTGTTGCCTGTCTGTGAAATCGCTTCATAGCAACTCTAGAGTCTAGAGTAGTCAGTCCTGAGTAGCTGGGTGCATTAAACGCTGGATGTAATTAAATTAAAGATTTAGTTTGGGGGTGGCTTCAGTGTGGTATCGCTCCCTTTCTGATTTAATGATGCCTGCCTAGCAGGAGATAAAGTTAGGAGATAAAGGCTAGGGAGCATGTTACGCAAATGCCTTTGCATTTACCATATTTTTTCGCGACCGATGAATTCTGCTTTGTATTCATTCCTGTTTTATTTCTGCAATAAGTTTCTCCTTCTCTCTTGTCACAGACATTAATAAAGCATAAAACTCTGATATCTTTGGCGATCGGTCTCGGGAAATGTAATGAAAGATCAGTTCGGGAGCCTGCGGCAATACTGCCAGGACAATGCAGCTTTTGAAGAACTACGGCAAATGGTTTCCAGCCTCGAAAAGCGTTCTGAAAATTTAGAAAAGCTCCTGGCAGAGGCTCAACAGCAGATTCAGGAACATTCTAAACGCAGTGCGTTTCAGTTATCCCTGTTAAATCAGGTTTGCAATGCTGTGATTGCAACCGATATGGAGGGTCAAATTACCTACTGGAATAGCTATGCTCAGAAACTCTATCAGTGGAAGGCTGGGGAGATTATCGGGCAGAACATCTTCACCGTTTTAGGGCAGGAAAACCCTCAGAAACTGGCCAGAAAGATTCTCGCAACGACTGCTAGAACAAACCTGTGGCAGGGAGAACTGCTTCTCAAGCGGAAAGATGGAACTCTGTTCTGGGCAGAAATAACCAACACGTTAATTAAAGATGAGCAGGGAAATTCTAGTGGTTTTGTGGGAATTTCAGTAGACATTACCGATCGCAAACAGGCCCAGGAACTGTTGGAGAAGCAAGCTGAAACCTTACGCCAACAGGCGCGACTGCTTGACCAGGCAAAAGAGGAATTGGAAACTCGGGTTGAGCAGCGGACAGAGGAATTGGGACGCGCGATCGCGGCCCTACAGGCGGAGGTTAGTGAGCGTAGGCAAACTGAAGAGGCATTGCAGCGAGCAGAAGCAAAATACCGCAGCATTTTCGAAAATGCCATTGAGGGTATTTTTCAGACAACGCCAGATGGCCGCTATCTCAGTGCAAACTCGGCGCTGGCAAGGCTCTATGGCTATGATTCTGCCGACGATTTAATTGCTAGCTTGACCAATGTGCAACACCAGCTTTATGTTGATCCAGCTCGTCGGCTCGAATTTATGAACCTGATGCAGAGTCAGGGAATGGTTGCAGCATTTGAGTTTCAGGTTTACCGCAAAGATGGCAGTATCCTGTGGATTTCCGAGAATGCCCACGCTGTTTACGATGATTTTGGAGAGTTACTATACTTTGAGGGAACGGTTGAAAATATTACGGAGCGGCGGCGATCGCAGGAAGCCCTGCGGCAGAGCGAAGAGAATTTAGCAAAGCGAGAACATTATCTGGAAGCCCTGGTTGAAATGCAGCGGCGGTTGCTGCCTCTGGAGCATGATGAAGAAATTTACAGAATCCTTGAACTGTTAGGACACACCGCAGGAGCGAGCCATGCCTATCTATTGACAAACCAGCGAGATGCCAGTGGCAGATTACTAACCCGCCAACGCGCCGAATGGTGTGCCGCTGGGGTTTTCTCGAAGCTAAATAATCCCATTCTGGAAAATTTTGCCTGCGCCGATCGACTTCCCCGATGGGCAGAAGTTTTAGGGCGAGGCGAACCCATTTCCGCAATTGTGGCAGAATTGCCTGAAACAGAACGTCAGGTTTTAGCCCCCCAGGGAATTCTTTCTATTCTAGTTTTGCCATTGATTGTTCACGGCGAGTTTTTTGGGTTGATTGGCTTTGATAACTGTGTTGCAGCCTTGTCCTGGGAACCATCCCAACTGGCACTGTTAGAGACCGCTGCCGCTGCGCTGGCCCTGGCCCTAGAACGGAAGCAAGCGGCAGAAGCTCTACGGCGGAGCGAGTCACGCTACCGGGCAGTGGTTGAAGACCAGACAGATATGATTTGTCGATATTTGGCTGATTACACCCTTACTTTTGTCAACGATGCCTACTGCCGCACCCATGGGAAACCGCGAGAGGAGTTGTTGGGGCAAAGCTTTTTACCTTTAATTTCAGAGCATGAACGGGAACGAATCCGGAGCTATATTGCGGCCCTCAACCTTGAAAATCCGGTCGTTACCTATGATGAAACGTTCCTGGCTGAAGATGGGGATCAGCAATGGTGGCAGTGGACGAATCGCATGCTGTTCGATGAGCAGGGTCAATTTGTCGAGTTTCAGGCAACTGGCCGGGATGTGACGGAGCAAAGACGAGCCGAAGTTCAGATTCAGCAACAAACAGAACGGGAACGTCTGTTAGGCGCGATCGCCCTCCGCATCCGCCAGTCGCTTGACCTGACTGAGATTCTCCGTAGAACGGTGATTGAGGTTCGACAATTTTTACAAACCGATCGTGTTCTGATTTACCGGTTTAATCAAGCCTACTCAGGCATCCTGGTGGCGGATTCGGTTGCCCCTGAATGGAGCCTTGAGGATGTGATCGAATTTCATCGCGCCTGGTATCGCGATAGGCAGGCGGTCTATGAGCATGGACAGACCTCTATCGTTAATGACATTGATCAGCAGGGATTCCCCGCTGAATACCTGGAATTAATGTATATACTCCAGGTCAGAGCCAAGCTAGTTGTGCCGATTTCCCAAGGAGAGCAGGTATGGGGGGTGATTGCCATCCATCAATGTTCCGGGACCCGCCAGTGGCAGGTATTTGAAATTGATTTTCTGCAAAAACTGGCAATTCAAGCGGCGATCGCCATTCAACAGGCACAACTTTTTGAACAGGTACAGCAGCAGGCAGAGCGCGAGCAACTGTTGAATCAACTTAGTCGGGCTCTAAATTCCAGCCTGGATCCGGAGCATATTCTGCAAGAAATTGTTAACCGTACGGGAGAGTACTTTGCCGTTGACCGGGCCCTCATTTTTAGCATCGATAAACAAATTGAAGCTCTGCACGAATGGCGGGCGAACGATCAGGTGCTCTCGTTGCTAAACTTTAAGGCACCGTTAACCGAATGGCCCGATTTGCAGGATCCAGAATCAGGTTTCAGTCAGCGGCGAGCATTCCATGCGCCTGTCTTGCCTCAACTGCCCCAAACAGAAACACGCCGGAACTGGATAGAAAAGGGGCAAACCCGCTCAGTTTTAAGTGTGCCAATTTTTGTCCGGGATCAGCTTTTTGGTGCGGTTACACTGCACACAGTAACCGACTATCGGACGTTTACGGACGAGGAGATCTATTTTCTAGAGCGAATTGCGGATCAGGCGGTGATCGCGCTTTACAACGCCCAAAGCTATGAACAACTCGAGCAATTGGTTCAGGAACGGACCCAGGAACTGGAGCAGGAAAAACTCATTTCGGAGGCGGGTAATCGCGCTAAGAGCGAATTTTTGGCAACCATGAGCCATGAGTTACGCACCCCCCTCAACGCTATTCTGGGGCTGTCCCAACTCCTGCAACGGCAAATTTTCGGCACCCTCAACGATAAACAGGTCGAGTACGTTCACCATATTCACAATAGCGGTGAGCATCTGCTGTTGCTCATCAACGATATCCTGGATCTGGCAAAAGTTGAAGCCGGACGGGAGGTTCTTACGCCGACGACCCTGGTTGTCCCTGATTTATGTCATTACTGCCTTGCGTTTGTGAGGGAACAGGCGTGCGATCGCGGCTTACAACTGATTAGTCAGATTGATCCTGCCGCCAGTACTTGTTTTGCTGACGAACGTCGGCTGAAGCAGATCCTGCTCAACTTACTGAGTAATGCCATCAAATTCACCCCCTCCGGAACCGTCTCTTTAATTGTTGAAAAGCAAACGGAAGGCATCACCTTCGCCGTCGTAGACTCTGGAATTGGAATTCCGGCTGACAAACTCTCCCTCCTGTTCAGACCCTTCTCTCAACTGGATAGTCAGCTAAATCGCCAGTACAGTGGGACAGGACTGGGATTAGCCCTGTCCCGCAATCTTGCCCAGATGCATGGGGGGGATATTACGGTGGAATCCGCGGTAGGCGGAGGCAGTCGATTTATTTTGTTTCTTCCGGATCATTCTTTGCAACTTTCATCCTACGACTCGCCACCCAGCCCTGCATCCTTTGGCTATCAACTGGGTCACCCCAATGCAACCGGGCGGATCTTGCTCGTAGAGGATGACGGTCGCAGTGCCCTGCTCTTACAGGATTACTTACGGGTAACCGGACACCGGGTTGAATATCTGAATGACGGAAACGAGTTTTTGGAACAGGTCCGTGCTTTTAGACCTGACCTGATTCTGATGGATGGACAGCTATCTGACAACTTGACCGGGCTGGATCTCCTCGCCCAACTGCGGCAACAGCTTGATCTCAGTAAAATTCCCGTTATTATGGTAACCGCTATGGCAATGACGGGCGATCGGGAAAAATTCATCGCTGCGGGAGCCGATGGTTATCTAAGCAAACCCGTCAATGTTGGAGAACTCGAAGCATTGTTAAGCAAGTTTTTATAATCGAAACTCATGCTTTATCCTTTTTCCCTTCCAGCCTGCGATAGACCTGGGCATATTTCCACGCCAGCGGCAGGTTGCCCTCCATTAAAGCAGCAACGCCGCTGAGTGCTTGAAGCTCCGGCAAATTAGGGTTTAGCTTGAGCGCCGTATTAAGGGCGTTTTGGGCAGCTCTAGGGCGGAAATCGTAGAGATTAACGAAGGCAAGATAGCCGTAGGCGCTAGGATTTTGGGGATCCAGTTGGGTGATCCTTTGCATCGCAGAGATCGCTGGACTAACTCTGCGTTTCAGCACATTTGCCAGGGCCAGGGCATAGGCGAAGTCCAGGTTTTGGGGTTCCTGCTGAAGCCGATAGGTCATTGCTTGACGCGTTTGGTTGACATAATCCTGCATGGGATCATATTGATTAATTCGTCCAATTTCATCAAAGCAGCGGTTAAGTCCTTTGATGCCCTGAGGAAGAGCCATTGCCAGCGATCGCAATTGAGTCACCCAATCCAGTTCGGGTGCGGCAAGCGGGGGGGCTACTGGATCAAT
>JBAUTA010000016.1:0-4039 GCA_049581985.1 Kovacikia sp. | reverse complement strand
GCCGATTAGCGAGAAAGCGGCTACTTTAGTGGCAGAAACCCGCGATCGCATCCGCAATATTTTGCAAGGTCACGATCGGCGGTTACTCCTGATTGTGGGTCCCTGCTCCATCCACGATGTCAATGCTGCCCTGGATTACGGCGAAAAGCTTGCTTCGCTGAGGGCAGAGCTGGAAGATGAGCTGGAGATTGTCATGCGGGTTTACTTTGAAAAGCCACGCACCACAACTGGCTGGAAGGGATTGATCAATGATCCCCATCTAGATGGTAGCTATGACATTAATACTGGCCTGCGCTGGGCACGCAAACTATTGTTAGATTTGGCACACCTGGGGTTGCCCGCCGCCACCGAACTGCTGGATCCCATCATTCCCCAGTACATTGCAGACGTAATTTCCTGGACTGCGATCGGGGCGCGTACCACGGAAAGCCAGACCCACCGGGAAATGGCATCCGGTCTTTCGATGCCAGTTGGCTTCAAAAACGGCACTGACGGTAGCCTTAAAATTGCCATGAATGCCATGCTTGCTGCCAGTCACCCCCATCGCTTTCTGGGCATCAATGCGCACGGTTTAGCCAGTATTGTCACGACAACAGGCAACCCCGATGGGCATATTGTTCTGCGCGGTGGTAAGGGTAAACCCAACTACGATGTGGCGCATGTGGAACAAGCTGCCCGAGAGCTGGCTCAGCATGGGCTCAATCAGCGGGTGATGATCGATTGTAGCCATGATAACTCCGCGAAGGACTACGCCAAACAGCCGATCGCACTGCAAGATATTGCCGAGCAACTGCTTGCAGGCAGTCAACACATCATGGGAAGCATGATTGAGAGCCACCTGGTAGCAGGCAGTCAGTCATCGAAAGATTTGACCAAGCTTGTTTATGGTCAAAGTATTACCGATGCCTGTGTGGACTTTTCAACTACTACCGAAATGCTACGGAAACTCGCATCTGCCGTAGCCACCAGTCGTCTGTAACCCTTTTCAAGGGTGTAAGGTACAGTGAGGGTGCTTCGCGCCCCGCTGTACCTTACATTTCTGTACTTCACCCAAGTACAAACCGCCATATAACTCAATACTTCTCGGTTAGTGGCGGTTGAAACCGCAGCTATAGAAACGAAACCTGCCTCCGCAGGTTGATCTATCCGTAGTCTGCAAAGGCAGTCTTTGCTTGTGTAGCCGTGAATTCTATTCGCTGGGGCTTAATCGAGAAATATTGGGTTAAAACGGATAATTTTTAAACGGTATAGCCTTACTCCTATAGGTTAGGACGGGGTGCAGGGGTGGAACCCCTGGCTGGGGGCGAAGCCCCCACACCCCCTTTAGTTCCAATGTCCTAACGCGCTTGCATCGGACTATAAATCTATGAAGTACTCCCTTCCGGTTGCATCAGGGCTTGATGAAGTTGGCGAAGTCAGGGAGAAGGGAGTTGTAGTCATGGGATGTTGAGCGATCGAAATCCTGTGAAACGCCAAAACTTCGCGGCAAAGGTCTGTAACTGGAAAGTTCTGGGAATTTTCTACGCAGGCTTCCTGCTGACCACTCTGCTACTTGCCTACCTGGGCAAACTGCCCCCAGTGCTAACCCAAAATGACAAGCTGGGGCATATCGTCCTGTATGGAATTGCCACCTATCTCGGTCATCAAGTGTTCAAGCATCGTCGGGTAAAGCTTGGGGGCTATGCAATTCCCCTGTTCCCATTTCTGTTTGGCCTTTTTACAGTAGTGGAAGAAGGATTCCAATCCCTGTCTCCGAACCGGACTTTCGATGGGATTGACCTGATCGCCAGTTTTTTAGGGATCGGGCTGGGCTATTGGTTAGCGCAACGGACTGGAGCTTCGACTAAGGCTCGACCGTGACCGGAGTCCCAACTGAAACTTGCTCAAACAGGGCTAACACGTCCTTATTTCGCATTCGGATACAGCCATGGGAAACCGCCCCCCCAATCAGCTCCGGCTGGTTTGTGCCATGAAACCCAAGCTGGGTTTTCCCATCAGTCCAGATGCCAATCCAGCGGATCCCCAGTGGATTATCCGGTCCTGGCCGAATAATGTTACCTGTCTTGAAACTTTTAAATATGGGGTTAACCTCTTTGGAAAATACCTGATAGGTGCCCACCGGAGTTTCCCAACCAGGCTTGCCAACGGCGATCGGGTAGCTGACGATAGTTTTTCTACCGTTGTAGACATAAACTTTGCGATCGCGCAACTTAACAATTAGATGAATCCCCCAGTCCTCTACTCGACCTGGAAGATAGGCAGATGCCTCACCCAAGGGAGGTAAGGTAGCGCTGTAGAAGGTTGGATTCACTTCGATCGGCCGATCAGGACTTGTGATTATCGGGGCACCCGTATTCTGCACTTCTGGACGGCTGTCACCCCTGGCCTGTGAGTTGGGTGGTGGGACTGAATAATCCTCTTCTGAGAGGGATTTGGGCACCTCTGAGGGGGGTTGGGCAACCGCATGCCTTAACCCAGGCGAAATGAAACTACCTGTCCCCACAGAGAGCAGAAGCAAACCGGAAGACAGCCATATCACTTTCAGCAACTTACGGACGAGACGGGTTTCCATGCCAGGGACAATTTAGCAAATAAGATTTAGCAAATGACACTGGGAGTCCTTGTCCAGGTGATTTCTTTTAAAGAATTTACCCAATTTATTTCGTAGCGCAAGCGTCTCGCTTGCGACCTGGGCAAGATGCCCCCACTACGCCAGATAATTTCTTTCGTGGAAATCGCCTGGATATAGCCCTACGCAAGCGTGTTAAACCATGGAATTAAAGGGGGGTGGGGACTTCGCTCCCACGCTCCCCTTAATCCTCTGTCCCAATCAATCTGGCGACAGCTAGGAGTAAACTGCTGCAAGTCAATTAGAGAGATTACCCAAAGTTTACCCAAAACTTTGGGCAATTACATCCTTGGAACACCGAATCGACGAAAGCCTTTTTGTTCCTACAGTAATTAATTGCTTTTCTGAGGCATCGTGATCCGATGGGGATTGGAAAAGCACCTTCCCGCCAGGGAAAGGCTTTCCCAACTCCCTCTGTTCATAAGCAATTTAGACCAGCCATAGCACTACTCCTATAGGTTAGGACGGGGTGCAGGGGTGGAACCCCTGGCTGGGGGCTTCGCCACTCCCTTTAATTCCAATGTCCTAACGCGCTTGCGTAGGGCTATACATATTGATCTAGATTTAGTCTAAAAGGGTGATTCTCGTTCCGACAGGAGCAACCTGTGGGTTTCCTACCAGGTTTGGGGAATCACAGCGGGGGCAGCAGGGGTCGGCTCTGCAGTAGGTCGTGGTTTTAAGGGGGGAACCGTGGGCGTAATCGGTGAGAATTGAATCGCTGGAATTTCAATGGGTTTGACGATGGGGGGCGGTGGCGGTGCCAGCTCAACCCGACTACAGAAAACATTTCTAACAACTACTTTCTTACCAATCAGTTGTCCCATATGCCCCCGTTCCCACCAGTCCAGGGTAACGTGGCGGTTTTCTCCATTGTCCTGCTCAATTGAGACAATGTTGCCAACCACACTGTAGACTGTGCCGACAATTTTATCCTCTTCCACAGCAGGGTTTTGAGCGATCGCCAGCGCCAGTAATTTACAACGATGGGGTTGGCCTGACATCGTTGCTGCCAGGCCAGACCCACTCTCGGAAGCTGCTAAGCCATTGGCCGCAGCCAGGAAGGGAAGCAGGGCGATCGAAGGAATCAGTAGTTTTTTCAACATTAAATTCAAATCCTCACATCAAAATTTATGGGTGACAGAATTTTACGGCTCAACTTTTGCACGGCTTAACTTTCAGCTAGCGGCTCTCGATCAGATTCAATTAAGGTTGGGCCGTATCCGATCAATGGCTTTCATCCCACCCCGATCGGTTCATCGCAAGACCGCTAACTGCACTTGCTAGAATTTTAATATCATCAAACTAAATTGTAGAAGAGCTTCTTGATAGTTCTATGCAAGCGGGTTAGGACATGGAACTTGGGATTGTGAAAGCACTTTTCCATCAGGGAAAGGCTTTCACAGCTCCCTT
>JBAUTA010000015.1:0-3163 GCA_049581985.1 Kovacikia sp. | reverse complement strand
CCTTTACCCCCCTCCAAAACGAAAGTTTTGGTCTACTAGTGATCTGTCAAAACACCCAGAATATAGATTTTGTGGATTTGAGCTACCCTTCAAATCTATCCTGACGGACGACTCGTGTTGCAATCATCAATTTTGCCCCCTAGGGGAGGAGTCAGGAGGCGATCGCCGCTTCATCCTTTACCCCAACCTTTTTCTTGCGGAACTCCAGCTTGCCATCCACCAGCTCTATCTGAATGGTGTCCCCTTCGATGAAGGTATTGTCCAAAATATGAATTGCGATCGGGTTTTGCAATTCTCGTTGAATCGCCCGCTTAAGGGGACGGGCACCGTAGGTCGGATCGTATCCCGCTTCGGCAATGTGATCTTGAGCAGCAGTACTGAGTTCCAGGCAGATCTTCTGGTCTGCCAGCATTCCCTGAATGCGTTGAAGCTGCAGCCCAACAATCTGGCTTAGTTCGCTGCGGTTGAGGGTATGGAAAAGGATGAGATCATCAATTCGGTTCAGGAATTCGGGACGGAAGTGCTTCCGCAGGGCATTCATTACCCGCTTCCGCATCTCCTCATAACGAGTATCGTCGCCAGAAATATCCAGAATATGGTCGCTTCCAATATTGCTGGTCATCACAATGACCGTATTGCGAAAATCTACCGTGCGTCCTTGAGAATCCGTAATCCGTCCATCATCCAGCACTTGCAGCAGAATGTTAAAGACATCCGGATGGGCCTTTTCGACCTCGTCTAAAAGGATGACTGAGTAGGGCTTGCGGCGCACTGCTTCAGAAAGCTGCCCCCCCTCTTCATAGCCCACGTAGCCAGGAGGTGCGCCAATCAGTCGAGCTACGGAATGCTTTTCCATATACTCGGACATATCGATTCGCACCAGGGCATCGTCGGAGTCAAACAGGAAATGGGCCAGGGCACGGGCAAGTTCGGTTTTGCCGACCCCGGTTGGACCCATAAACAGGAAGGACCCGATCGGTCTACCCAGGTCTTTCATTCCCGCACGGGCACGGCGGATGGCAGCAGAAACCGCCTCTACCGCTTCCTGCTGCCCAACGACCCGTTCGTGCAGGTGTTTCTCCAGTTGTAAAAGCTTTTGCCGTTCCGATTCCAGCAGGCGGTTAACGGGAATGCCAGTCCAACGGGCGACAATTTCAGCGATATCGGATTCAGTCACCTGCTCCCGCAAGAGTGCAGAGCCACGGGACTGGATTTCTAGAAGTTTAGATTCCTGCTCTTCGCGATTATGGCGCACGCCTTCCAGGCTTTCGTAACGCAACTTGGCCGCTTTGTTAAGATCGTAATCCCGTTCTGCCTGCTCAATTTGAACGCGTAGTTGGTCTTCCTCTTCCTTCAACCGTTTGATATTTTCCAGGATTTGCTTTTCGGATTGCCACTGAGAGCCCAGCTTTTGTTGCTTCTGACTGAGACTGGCAATTTCCTGCTCAATCCGTTCCAATCGTTCCTTTGGAACCCGATAAACACTAACTGCAATACTTTGCCCTTCCCCTTCCAGGGATAGCTTTTCCATTTCTAGCTGCATCAGCCGCCGCTCAATGTCTTCTAATTCCTCAGGCTTAGAGGTGATTTCGGTTTTTAGTTTGGCGGCGGCTTCATCGACTAGATCGATCGCTTTATCGGGTAGGAACCGATCGGAGATGTATCGGCTAGAAAGGGTTGCGGCTGCAACCAGGGCAGAGTCGGTGATGTTAACCCCGTGGTGGACTTCGTAGCGTTCCTTCAATCCGCGCAGGATAGAGATCGTTTCGTCAACGGTGGGTTCATCAATCAAGACTTGCTGGAAACGGCGTTCCAGGGCAGCATCTTTCTCAATGAACTTGCGGAATTCATCTAAAGTCGTTGCGCCAATGCAGCGCAGTTCACCCCGTGCCAGCATCGGTTTGAGCAAATTCCCGGCATCCATTGTGCCCTGACCGGAGCCAGTACCAATCACCGTGTGTAACTCGTCAATAAATAAAACGATTTGCCCATCGGAGTGGGTCACTTCCTTGAGCACCGATCGCAGCCGATCCTCAAAGTCTCCCCGATACTTAGCCCCCGCAATCAGAGATCCCATATCCAGGGCAAACAATTTGCGGTTCTTCAGCGATTCTGGGACATCGCCATTGACGATTCGTTGCGCCAGCCCTTCGGCGATCGCGGTTTTGCCAACACCCGGTTCACCAATCAGCACTGGGTTATTTTTCGTTCGACGAGAAAGCACCTGTACGACCCGTCGGATTTCCTCATCCCGACCAATGACCGGGTCCATTTTGCCCGCCTTTGCCTGCTCCGTAAGATCTCGGCCATATTTTTCCAGGGCAGCGTAGCGGGATTCTGGGTTTTGATCCGTTACTTTCTGACTACCCCGAAAATCCTTAATCACGGCCTCTAATCGTTTAGGATCAAGCTCAAAAATTCGCAGCACCCGCAGACCCAGGCGGGGATCCGTTGCAAAACCTAACAGAAGATGCTCGATCGAGATAAAACCATCCTGCCAGCTAGCACGAGTCTCTTCAGCCCGATCGAGGAGGACATCGAGATTGCGCCCCAGGTAAATATTTTCAATCGTGGCATTAAAAACTTTGGACTGTGATCGGGTAAACTTATCGACTTCCTGAAATAAACGAGCAGTATCTACCCCAGCCTTCGTCAGAATTTGAGCTGCTAGCCCTTCCGGTTGTTCCAGCAGCGCAATGGCCATGTGCTCCACCTCCAGGTTTTGTTGCTTATACCGACGGGCAACATCCTGGGACTGCACGATCGCTTCCCATGCTTTGTCTGTAAACTTATTCGGATCCGTAGGCTGCATATTTATAGAGAGTGCTTAATACGTAGAAATCGGTGTACCTAGGGTCAGTATAGCGAGAAGGGGGAGGGTTAAGAGTTATGAATTATGCGTAATGAGTTTTGATTTAGGGAGGACCAAGAAATAATTGCTCCATTGCCATTCTGAGTAGAACGCAGGGCATCCATTTGCAGGGTTGCGATGAATCGGAGATGCTTCACGACGCTGGCGTTTTGCTTAGCATAACCGGATCAATCAATCGTTCCTTGGAGTCCTCTTAAAAGGATCCATTTCAACTCATGAAAGGGGTTGCAACTTGTAAGTAGCTGAGCGCAATTAAATAAAAAATGAGTTTGGGGGTGGAGGGGGTGGAAC
>JBAUTA010000014.1:0-5242 GCA_049581985.1 Kovacikia sp. | reverse complement strand
GTTTTGACTCACCTCTGGCCTAAAGAAAATCCGCGAATATAGGGACTGTAAGCATTTATGAGGTTGCTTAACGTCTATGTTCTCCCAATCTTATCGGCATCAAATTATTCGTCTAAACGGTTCAACTGAGCTGGTCAATAAATATCAACTTCAAGTTTCTGAGATCAGTCAACAGGGACATCTTTTGCAGCGAGCGCGGTGGAACTTTAAAACGTTTCGAGGGTTACAAACCTTCCTGGAGAAAAACTTTCCTGATAGTTATCCGCTGGCTCATACAGAAAATTACTTCATGCAGTTTCACTTAACTCAGGCCGAATAAAAAACTGAGCCTTTCGCCTTGGCATAGGGCGTGCAATAATAATCCGGCTGTTTGTCTGAAGTGTGTAGATGGTTCAAGCCACAGAGTCTTCGAAAGTTATTCAGATGCGTCGCGCTCCTGAGACCCCTGACGCGATTGCGGATCTCAATTTTCAACTGCCCGACCCAGAGGACGAGAAGCTCCCAGAACTAGAATTTCAGCAACAGGTAGAGCTGGCATGGCAGGTATGCGATCGGGTTAATCTGCAAACCGACATTTGGAGGGGCCGCATTCTGCGAACGGTGCGAGATCGGGAGAAATGGTACGGCGATGGACGCGGCACTGGTTTCTTGAACTGGCTGAAGGACCGGGAAATCAGCAAGAGTCAGGCCTACGCCCTGATTGAGCTAGCAAATAGTGCGGACACCCTGCTGGCAGGGGGCTATCTGGAGCCAGAGGATGTGAACCAGTTCAGCAAACGAGCATTTGTGGAGACGGCAAAATCCGATCCCGAAGTTCAACAGATGGTGAGTGATGCTGCCAGAAGGGGCGATCGGATTACCCGCCGCGAAGTTCGCCAGCTTTCCGATGAATGGACCGCCATGACCTCTGACCTGCTGCCAGTTGAGCTAAAGGAGAAAGCGGCTGAACAGACCATTCCAGCTCGCTACCTGGCTCCCCTGGTGCGAGAAATGCAAAAACTTCCAGAAGTTCACCAAACCCCGATTCGGGAGGCAGTTGCGGAAAACCCCGATGTGGATACGCTGAAGCTGGTAACCAGTGAGGCTCGCTACCTGGCAAAGTATCTGGAGGCCGCTAGCAATGTGCAGGCGCTAAACAATGAATCGCTCAATTTGGAACTGGCCTTAGAAGAGGCCCTCCGGATCGGTTCCTTGAGTGCTACCGCCGATCTGGTGAGCCATGCGGCTCAACTTGAGCAAACCGTGACCAAGCTCTATCTCACCTGGAAGCGCCTGACTACCCTCTCAGAACGTCTTTATGTTGATAGCGGTGCCAGTACTCCCCATCTGCGGACCCTCCTCAGTTGCCTGGGAAACCTCTCCAGCGATGTGATTGAAACGCCGTTGGCAGGAGGGGGTGATCGAATGGTGCGATTGAAGATTTTGTCTCATCTGGAAGAAGAGGGGGAATGAAATATCTTTGTGTTTTCTGCGGTTCCAATAATGGAGCGCGATCAGTCTACAAATTAGCGGCCCAGGAGCTGGGTAGGGTGTTAGCAGGGCGGGGGTTGGGACTGGTTTATGGGGGAGGCAATGTGGGCTTGATGGGGACGATCGCCGATGCCATCCTGGAAGCAGGCGGGGAGGCGATCGGGGTGATCCCCCAGGCTTTGGTGGCCAAAGAACTTGCCCATAGGGGGCTGAGCCAACTTCATGTGGTGGGCTCGATGCATGAGCGCAAAGCTCTGATGGCGGAGCTGTCAGATGGGTTTATGGCAATGCCGGGTGGGTTTGGCACGTTTGAAGAGTTCTGCGAGGTGCTGACCTGGGCACAGCTTGGGTTTCACAAAAAGCCTTGCGGTTTACTGAACGTGGAAGGGTATTATGATCGGCTGATTGCGATGTTTGACCATGCTGTGGAGGAGCAGTTTGTCCGTCCGCCTCATCGATCGATGGTTCTGGTTGACTCGCGCATTGATGCCCTGCTGGATCAATTTGTTGCATTTGAGCCAATTATGGTGCAGAAGTGGGTCGATCGGGAGGAACTCTGATTGAGACAGGGGGCTTTGGGAGGGCAGCGGTGATTCGGTGGGAGGGCAGCGGTGGGAGAGCAGCGGGATGACTCTAAATGAGTCGTCAATTATGAATTTCCATAGGGGCGAGGGTAGGATTTTAGCAGTCGATCGCACTCATAAACCTGAACCACCTGAACGATCTCGCCGCCCCTGGTAATTGGGATATCTGCGATTCTGTGGATGCGCTGAAAATATCCCTCATACTGAGCAATCGTCGCCTTTTGCTGCTGAGCGGTTGTGACCAGGAGCCCATCCCTGCCAACCCATTGATCGCGGGTTGACCAGAAGGCAAATCCGCGCAAATCCTGATCGAAGCAGGTAATGGGTAACTGAGGCAGCGAGATATCGGTAGAGCCTTTGGGAGCAAGAATTGCCATGCCCACCTGTCCTGCCAGATACAGGTCGTTGGTAAATACAAAGCCCGCATCCTCTAACGCCGTTCTGAGCCGGATGGAGTCGGTAAAGCCTCGCCGCAGTTGTTGAATGTCAATCAACTGGACTGAGGCATCTGCACCGGGAGCGAGAAAACCGCCAAACAGGGCATACCTGCTGGGTTTTTGAAATGTTCCTAAGGTCACATGCAGCAGGGCCACTAGCAGAAAACTAGCTATGACCAGGCCCGACCCCCAAAGCCAGCGCCGGATCAGACGGGGCGATCGCTGCTGCCAGCGGGCGGCCTGTTCTCCCAGGAGCAAGGTTGCACTCCAAAACCCTGGCATTGCCCAGGTGGGTAAAATTGCCCGATAGCCCCCCATGAGCGTGAATCCCAGCATGAGCGGGAGAGCGCTCCAAAGCAGGAGGGAGGAAGCGGAGGAGACGCGACAAGAGACAGGCGAGCTGGGGGAAGGGGAAATTTTTGCCTGGTGAATCGCATCTAGATTTTCCCCATCGCTGGGACTCTGGATTTCTGTGGGCTGTTCTCTGTCTCCTGTCCCTCCCCTGCTGCCCCCGTGTATTTTTCCCTGCCACCACTGCCTGACATTTTGCCCCCAGGCCTGACCGCTCACCCACCATAGGGGAAAGCCAAAGGTCGGAAACAGGTAGGCAACCCCTGCCAGGAATGTTACCAGAAGGTCATTCAGGCTGTAGGCCCGATCGGGAACTGCCCGCCCTGACTGGAATCGGAGAGATACCCATTCATGCTGAAAATTCCAGCCCAGGATGGGAGCAATGGCGAGGAGGAATAGTCCCAAACTCACCAACGTCCAGGGAGAAAGGAGGGCGGCCCGATGGCGTGAACTGGTCAGGCAAAACCCGACTAACCCAATCGCCAGGGCCAGTCCGTGGTATTTGCTGAGGCAGGCAAGCCCGACTAGCAGCCCAATTAGGGCTAAACGATAGGTGGGATGGTAGGTGGGGTGATAAGAGGGATGGTAGGGGGCAGGAGGGGAAACTGGCTCTGGCTTTTGCAGGGGCAGTTCTGGCGTGTAGCCCCAAGGTTTGATCGCCCTCTCCTGACCCTCGGTTTCTCGGTCTAATCCTGGGTTCGCATTGTCATGGTCCCACGTCTCCGTGTCTAATTTATGAGGAAAGAATTCCCAGGCTGCCATATACAAAGTGGCTGTCCAGAAGAAGATGAGGGGACTGTCTGGCAGGGTCAAGACGCCAAAGCCAATGAGGAAAATGGGGATGAAGGTTGCGATCGTCAGCGTTATCAAGGCTGCCCTGGTTGAGAACAGGCGGATGCCAGTGAGATAGAGCAGTAGCAAGGCTCCCGTATGTAGCAAGAGCGTTCCCATCCGAAGGGTGAATGGGGAAACCTCGCCTGTGAGCCAGACGCCAAAGCCAGTAGAAAGGGCAATGAGCAGTGGGTGATCGAAATAACTCCAATCTAGATGCTGGGTATAGAGGTAGTAGTAGCCTTCATCAAAACCGGGGGGCAGCCAGACCGCGATTGCGCCTCGCCACAGCAGCCCTCCCAACACCAGTCCAGCAACCGCCCCACTATTTTTTGAGACAAACCAATTCAACAGGAGACTCCGATTGTTTCTAGTAGACCAAACTGAAAGTTTTGGAGGGGGACTGGGGGGGATTCAGGAGATAAATGGGTTCTACTCTCCCATCCTCTCTACTCTCTCATCACCTGCCGTTGGGGCACTTCAGCAAAGCTCAGCAATGCGCTCTAATCTGGAGGACGTACCTGATCTAGCACGGGTTTAGAAATGCGGATCAACTGGTAAGCACCCACTTCTCCTACCTGCTGATATTGAGGGGGCTGAAAGCCTAAGGCATCGAGATTATCAACCATGCCTAAAAGCAAGATAGATGAAGGCTGCGAGGGCTGGATGGCGATCGCTCGAAGATAGGCAATAGTCTCTCGAGTACTGCCCAAAAACTTCACAGGATGACGGGTATAGAACACAATGCTTGGTTTTCTGAAACCGATCATGGCTAACTCTTCTCCTGGTTTCCTATCCTGCACGGCAATCTGTGATAGTTGCCGCAGGGGAAGCTGGCGCTGGGAATCGAACAGGAAAATAGCAGGCATCAGCGTAAAACTCAGGAGGGCAAGCAGCCCAATCAGATTAACCAGCCAGATCCAGCGAATTTGACGGCGAAGTAACAGAAATAAACTGACGATCGCGGTCATCGTTGCGATCGTCGCACCCATGATGATGACGCCTGAGCTCTGCAACAATGAAGGTAAACGAAACAGGATTTTGTCATCTTGAAGCAAAGGGGGCGTATAAACGATCGCCCCTGCAAGAGCTAAGAAAAAGGCGACATTCACAATTACACTCAATTTGACAGCCCAGGTAGGGCGTGCCATTTGAGTTGTCTGGCTGCTCCAAAATAGGGCTACCAAAATTGCCGTAGCAGGGATTAATGGCAGGATGTAGCTGGGAAGCTTGGTGACGGCGATGGTAAAAAAGCCAAAGACTGCACCGAACCAGAATAGGGCAAACAGGCCCAGGTGATGGGAACGGGATTGGCTACGCCAGATCGATCGTTTCCAGAAGCTCAAACGGGCAATTGCCAGAGGCAGGTAAATCGACCACGGCGCAAACCCCAAAAACAAAATTTCGAAGTAGAAATACCATGGACCCTTGTGGCGGTTGACGACACTGGTAAACCGTTCCAGATTGTGATAGCCAAAGAATGAATCAATAAAGGCTTCCCCATTCGCCAGCGTGACTAAAACGTACCAGGGAACTGCCAGCACTAGAATGATGAACAATCCCAAAAGC
>JBAUTA010000013.1:0-6107 GCA_049581985.1 Kovacikia sp. | reverse complement strand
TCATTAAGCTCAACCTGAAGGTTGAGACTGCCTATGTCGAGAAGGTGCCCCAGTCCGATCAGGTTGAAGTGCTGGCTGATTTCGCCCGTCGAAATTTCAAGCTGATCATTGCCCACGGGGGGCAGTTTGAAACGGCGGTAAAACAGGCTGCGGCGCAGTTTCCCGAATCGTTTTTTGTTGTTTCTGATGGTGTGGTTACGGGCAAGAATATTGCTTCGCTTCAGGTCGATCACCTGCAAATTGCTTATTTAGCTGGCGTCGTTGCAGGGCAAATGACAAAATCCAATAAAGTCGCCTTCCTGACTGCCCAATCTTTTACCACAACCGATCAGGAACGTCGGGGGTTTGAGTTAGGCACGAAGTCTGTTAATCCTAAGGCAGAAGTGAAAGCTAGCTACACTAATGATTGGAACGATGTGGGTAAGGCAAAAGAAGCAACCACTGCCCTGCTCGCCTCTGGGGTGGATGTGGTCTACAACATGCTTGATGCAGCCGCAGCAGGTGTAGTACAAACCCTGAGCGACAAGGGAGCTTATGCGATCGGTTATTTTGAAGATCAGCTCAGTCTTGCGCCTAAAACGATATTAACCAGTGCGGTGCAAAATTATGGACTGGCGATCGAATCTATCGCGGAAACCGCCAGGAATAAAGGCTTAGAGGGAAAAATCTATAAATTTGGGCTGGATAAACCAGACATTTTGCGTTTAGGAAAATTTAGCTCCATCGTGCCAGAAACGGTCAAGCAAAAAACAATGCAAGCAAAAGAGGCGATCGTTGCCAAGAAAATTACGTTTGAGGATTGTCAGGTAAATGGTAAGAGTAATTGGTGTCTCAAAGGTGCGCCAACCAGCTAGGGCTTATGACAGCCCTTAGGGGATGGCGACTTAAATGACTACCCCAACTCCAATCGTCAGGGCTTAGCCTGTAGTAGTCAGGCTTGCAATCAGGGTCCAAGCTTTCGTTGGTAGGCTAAGCCCCTACAGAGCGGGGTTATTTTGCTCGCATTCCTTCAGGTTCTATTGGATGCTGACAGCTGACTCCAACCCCAGGTCTGTCAATAACCGACCCATTTGGAAATGCTCTGCCATCAATTTGTAGATGTACTGCACCTTGATTGGCTCGTTCACCCGCACCTGACCAAAGGCGCGATCAACAATTTCCACGGTGGTCAGTGTATCCAGATCGACCGATAGAATGGGGATTTCCAAATCCTCAGCCCGACTGAGCACGTCGGTGGGAGGGGGCATTTGCCCGGTTAAAATCAAACATTGGGTAGAGGTTTCCAGCGCTGCCAGTTGAATATCGACCCGATCGCCCCCCGTTACCACCGCCATATTCCGACCTTTGCGGAAATACTTAAGCGCCGAGTTGACATTCATTGCCCCGATTTTGAGGCTTTCCACCATGAGATCCAGGCGGTCTGGACGACAAAGAACTTCAGCGTTCAGTTGCTTTGCCAGTTCGCCCACGCTGACGCTCCGCAACAAATCGCTCCTGGGTAGTAGCCCTAAAACTGAGATGCCCTGCTGTTCTAAAAACGGCTGAACGGAGGTTTTGACTTCTTCAAGCCGGTCTTCGGGCACGTCATTGATTAAAACACCCAGCAGTCGATCGCCCAGCCGCTGTTTTGCCGATATCAACGCCCCCACGATCAGCAGCGAGTGAAAGCGGGCAACCAGTAAAACACGGGCATCCAATATCTCAGCCACCTGCATGAGGGAAAGGTCGAACAGTCTTCCCTCATCCAAATTTTCAGGACCTTCCATCAGCACCAGGTCTGGACCCTGCATCTGGTGGTAGCTCAGCAGCGCGTTGGGATAATCAACCCTATCTTCTCCCTGAATCCGTTTCTGCATGGTTGCCTCATCCAGGGCTAAAATCGTCGGCTGCAAACGATTCTCAGGCAAGCGCAATATTTCAGCGACGAATTGCAAGTCCTTATCAGCATAGGCCGACTGCGGACCTCCCCATCGTGTTCCTAACGGTTTTCCATAGGCGATATCCAACCCCATTTCCTGTAAGTGGTGAGCGATCGCCAGGATGGTCGCTGACTTGCCACTGTAAGCTTCCGTCGATCCAACCAACAAATACTTCGCAGATTTTGGCACGCCTTCACTCCCAGCTATGATTTTTTACCCAAGCCAGATTAACGACTCAGTGTTAACCTCATTTTAGGTTATATGGTCTTGGCGGAATTCGCAGCATCTCCTGGGAGACCAAAACGAAAGCTTTGGAGGGGGGGGAGAGGGAGGAACCCCTTTTTGGAGGTAAAGCCCTACATCCCCACTAATTAAAATGTAGGGGCTACAGATGGGATGTAGGAGCCTCGCTCCCACCCATCCATCCTCTTCCAGGCGACCACCCAAAAAGTTTTGTATTGTCTTAGCCATACTGGTTAAGACAGGGTGCAGGGGTGGAATCCCTATCTAAGGGCAATGCCTCCCCTCCTCCTTAATCCTCTATCCTAATTAAACTGGCGACCGCTATAGGGTAAAACCTTAAAGAGATTATTTTTTTCATGAACTAGATTGAAAGCCGTCGTCTAATTACGTAGGATGGCCCCAATACTCAAAGCGTACGCCCGCAATTATGGCTCAGTTGTCCAAAGATTTACACCGCTTTTTTATTGAAGAACCCCCCACTAACCAGGTGACACTGACAGCCGTACTGCAACTGGCAGGAGAACGAACCTTTGGGTTTCTGTTTGTGTTGCTGGCATTACCGTCGGCGTTGCCTGTTCCCGCGGCAGGATATTCTGTGCCGTTTGGCATCGTTATCTTGCTACTGGCTGTGCAATTGATCGTGGGAGCCAAAACTCCCTGGTTGCCATTGCGTCTCATGAATCATGCCATCCCTCTAAGTCGGGTTCAAGGGCTTGTGAAGTCGGGGCTTCCCTGGATGCGCCGGATTGAACAATTTTCAAAACCGCGCATGACTCCCATTTGTACGAGTCGAGCTGGGCGGGCTATGATCGGGCTAACGATCGCCCTGATGGCAATCTCAATGATGATTCCCATTCCAGGTACCAATACCCTGCCAGCAATCGGTATTTTTGTCACGGGGTTCGGGTTATTAGATGACGATGGGGTGATCAGTTTGGCGGGGATGGGGGTATGTCTAATGGGAGCAACGCTGACATTATCGATCCTCTATGCCCTGGCAGTCGGTGGCACCAGCCTCTATGACTGGTTCAGAACCAGCCTCAAAGGGCTAATGGGCCGCTGATCCAATTTTTGCTCCTGCAATCTTTCTGCTCCTGCAAGCTTAACGGAGCACAGGAATCCGTAGGATGATGATAGAAATTTGTCGGTTTTGACGGGCGATCTTCTCCGGAATACTACCCAAAGTAGCTTTACCCCTAGCGCCAGGTCTGTTGCCCGTATTCAAAATCAGCAGATCATCCTCTTTTAGTAAATGCAAAATCCCTGAGGCAAATCGACCGGAAAGCTGCTGAATCGGCGTGTCGGGCAGTAGTTCTGCTAAACCTGACTGCTTCGCCCGATCGGGACTAGAAACAAACTGCACAACTTCCAGAGTTGCTTTAAGTTCCGTAGCCAGACTCCGGGTCAGGGTAATGGTTTGTCGCAGCACTGCGCTTTCGTCTTCGGAATCGGAGATTGCCAGCAATACCCGCTGCGTGGTCTTAATCGGGTGGGCAAACCGGGTAATCAAGACGGGAACCTGGGCTCGTTGCACCAGGCTGTCAATCACACTGCCAAAAAAGTTCTCCTGATAGCTAGAGTAACCCTTCCAGCCACAGATGATAAGATCGGCGTTTCGTTCGTAGGCAACCCGCAGAATTCCTTTATCAATCGCATCATCCACCCGACGAATGGGTTCTACATCGGTCACTGCCGCATGGGCGATTGTCTCAGCCGTAGTCAACAACTCGTCCTGTCTGGCTCTGGCTTCAAGGGAAATGGGTTCATTATGTTCGGTTAGAATATGCAGCGGCAGCAGGGTTCCCCCGGTTGTCTTAGCCAAAAGCAGGGCAAGATTCAGCAGGTTATCTTCGGTACTGGGGTTGGCGACAGGGACCAGAATCCGATAGGAGGGGGCTTTTCCCAGGTTCGTACTGGCAATGGGTGGTTGGGCCGCACTGACATCGGGTGCGCGTTTCGCCCGATAACCCCAGCGATCGGTTACCCAGGGAGAAACCAAACAGGTCACGAGAATCATGGCGATCGTGCCATTTACGGTCAACTGATCCACCAGCTTTATATTGTAAGCAACGGTAATAGCAGCCAGGGTGGAGGCCGCTTGCGCCACCGATAGCCCAAACATGACCATGATGCTAGGTTGACGGAACTTAAACCACTTACCACTCCCCCAGGCAGGCAGAAACTTGGCGACAATGGCGACACTCACCATCACACCGGATACGAGTAGCGATCGGGGTTCTTGAATCAGGATGGCAGGGTTGACCAGCATTCCAACCGAGAGCAAAAAGAAGGGGACAAAGAGCGTGTTACCAATGAACTGAATCCGGTTCATTAACGGGCTGAGTTGGGGAATCAGAGGGGTGATGCTGATCCCTGCCAGAAATGCGCCGATGATGGGTTCAATTTCAATCAGCTTGGCAGCATAGGAGACGATAAATAGAGTTGCAACCACGAAGGTAAACTCAGCTCCTTCGTCATGCCCAAACTGGCGAAAGAACCAGCGCCCGACTTTTGGCACTCCCCAGAGGGTGATAAAGGTATAGAAGCTGAGGGATGGAATCAGAAATAACCAGAAACTGGGGGTGAGATTGCCCTGATGGGCTTTTACCACAATAGCCAGCACCAATAGGGCCAGAATATTCGTAATCAACGTGCCGCCCAGGGTGACGGTCACCGCAGGAGTTCGCATAATTCCCTGCTTGCTGACGATCGGGAGGGCCAACAGGGTATGGGAGGCAAAGCAGGACGCAACCAAAATCGCTGCCAGCCAACCATAGCCTAATAGCAGTATGGCGATCGTTCCCAGCACCATCGGTACGGCAAACGTTGCCACCCCGAAGATCAGGGCTTTGCGGGCGTTGTATTTCAGGTCATCCAGACTGGTTTCCAGTCCTGCCATAAACATCAGGAACAGCAGCCCCACTGTCCCTAGAAGAACGATAGTACTATCCCGTTCCAAAATGCCCAGTCCGTGGGGACCAACCACGACCCCTGCCAGAATCAGGCCGACAATGCCTGGAAGCTGCAACCGCTCAAATACCAGCGGTGTAATCAGCAGGAGGGTAATCATGACCAGAAAGATCGCAACCGGATCCGTGATTGGGCCGGGAAGCAGAGCAATTGGCAAACCATGAGCCCACAAATGGAACCCAGCCATACTTATAAATTCGCCCATACTGAACTATCACAGGTGATTTAAATCAAAACTGACCTAACCTATCACCTATTGCTTAGTCGTCGTCTCTTCTACAGGGCGGATAATCGTTGAATCTGGGGTAACAGTTGGTTTGAAAATGGCTTGCAACGCTTCTTCTAAAGTGGGTGCCATGACAATCCGATTTTCGTAGGCAACAATCACACGCACGAGGGTGGGCAAACTGTTCTGAGTTGCTTCCAGATAAAGGGGTTCTACATACAGGAGGGATTGTTCGATCGGAATAATTAGCAGATTTCCCTGAATCGCACGAGATCCCTGGCGGTTCCAAAGGGAAATTTGTTGAGAGATGACCGGATCTTGATTAATTCGAGCTTCGATCTGTTCGGGCCCGTAGATCAACCGTTCCTTAGGAAAGGTATAGAGCAGCAATTTGCCGTAGTTATCTCCATCGGATCGGGCCGCCAACCAGGCAATCAGGTTCGTCCGTTGGCGAGGGGTGTAAGGGAGCAACAGAATAAATTCTTCAAATGGCACGGCTGGCAAACTGGTAATCAGGTAATAGGGTTCAACCGCACGGGACTCATCGCCATATACCTCATTGGGAATCTGCCACTGGTCTTCCCGGTTATAAAACACCTGGGGGTCGGTCATGTGATAGATCAGTAATCGTTCCGATTGCAACTTGAAAAAGTCTACCGGATAGCGCAGATGTTTCCGCAGGCTGGGAGGCATGGCAGCAAGCGGCTTGAACATATTAGGGAAGGTTTTTGACCAGGTGCCAATCAGGG
>JBAUTA010000012.1:0-2065 GCA_049581985.1 Kovacikia sp. | reverse complement strand
GTCACTGGAGATATTTTATGGCAGCAAGAGACCTCATCGCTCGGGCTGTTTTTCCATGCCTCGCCGCAGGGTTACTTGGTGCCTGCGCACTTCAACAAACCCAGCAACCGTCTCCACCTAGTAAGCCTGCTCCGCTAGGCGAGTTGACTCGATTGCCACCGATATTTCCTGAGGAGGAGGCATCCCCTTTGCCCAAAACCCTTAAGCCTGAGCAAGAACAGACTATTTTTGTCCCTGCCTATTCCCATGTTTACTACCGGACTGGGCAGGAATATCTTCTGGCCATTACGCTCAGTGTTCGCAACACCAGTCTCACGGATTCAATCCTGCTGACATCGGTTCGTTATTATGATACAAAGGGCAATCTAGTCAAAGAATATTCTAAGAAAGTTTTACAAATTCCTCCAATGGCAACCGCTGAATTTTTTGTGCAGGATGAAGACACAAGTGGCGGTTCAGGAGCAAACTTCATTGTGAAGTGGAAAGCGATAAAAGGCGTAAGCGAACCCGTTATTGAAGCAGTGATGATTGGTACTACCTCGGGACAGGGCATTTCATTGATTAGCCCAGGTCGTGTCATCGACAAGGGAGAAATAAAGTAGCAATAATACTACCACGTTGAGTATCAGGAGAAATTGCTTTTGCAATAGCTTCGGCTATCAACTAAAAGCTACAGAAAAACCCAAGAATGAATTATTCTTGGGTAGATCGTCAGTCCGATTCAACGAGCTTGGTCTTTACTAAGAGCAAGATTTGAAATATCTCTATACTCCTGCATATCAGCGCTTCTTCGCTAACGGTCTAGTCTCCGATACTTCTGGCAGGACCCCATCCGATTCAAGCGCTTCACCCTCAATAAAGGAGCGCAGCATCCAGGCCATCTCTTCATGCTGCTCCAGCAAACCAGTCAGGAAGTCTGCCGTCCCTTGGTCATGAAATTGGTCGCTACAGACGTCGACGTGCTCCCGTAGGGAACGAATAATAGTCTCATGGTCAGCAAGCAGTTGAGCAACCATGGTGGTAGCCGAAAGCAGGGTATCATCTTGCTCCCTGATGGTGGCTAGTTGCAGAAAACCTGCTGCGCTACCGACTGGATAGCCACCTAACGCCCGTACGCGCTCCGCACAACTGTCGATGTTAAGGGTCAGCCCTTCATACTGCTCCTCCCAAAGCTTGTGTAGAGTACGAAACTGAGGGCCAATTACATCCCAGTGATACTTCCGCGTTTTGATTAATAGCAAAGAAGCATCCGCCAGATCGCGATTGAGCAGGGTAATCACGCCTTGGCGCTGCTGATCCGTCAATCCAATATTGATTTTGCGTCGTGAATTCATAACATCCTCTTGTGAAACTAATATCCTTTTAACAATTTGGATAAAGAAAAAAATCGGCATAATGGTAGATGTATCGCCGCAAGTAGGGCTGACCTACATAACAATAATTACGCGGCACCCCACTGTTGCTTTCGGAGCCATTACCCTAGGTGGGCCATTTCTTTTGCTCAGAGGTAAGATCTGGAAAGATATCAGGCTTGTCTGTGTCCTCCCAACCGGGCGGACGTTTGGAGTTATACCAGGCTACCGAACCTAAGGTAACAGCAGTAATGAAACCGACAATAAGTAAAATGATGGGTAAGCTTTCCATAGAACGGACGTTTATAGTTGGTTTATCTTAACCTATCAGGGGCGATTCCTTCATTCGTCTCCCTTAAGATATAGATTCGAATCATTCCTTTGGAAGAGTCATTACGCGAAGGCAATGATTGAGCACATTATTGTTCGCGTTACTTTCGAGGGTGGTTCTCTTGATAAGCAGTCTCTAACTTAAGATAGAGGAGATTTTCTCCAGGAAATTCTATTATTTTAGAATGAATCAAGCGGGGGATATAAAATGGACAATGTAAATCAAGCATTAGAGTCCCAAACTCAACATCCAGCGGGGGTTTCTTCAGAAGAAACTTCTGAAATGGTTGCACAAATTATTGCAGGTGTTCCCGCAGAGGAGATACGCAGTGAAGGCATTAAGGATGCAGTAAAGCAATTCAACAGCTTAGAAGTAGATGAGA
>JBAUTA010000011.1:0-4243 GCA_049581985.1 Kovacikia sp. | reverse complement strand
GGCGCTGCCTCCTGCTATCTTTTAGACCATCGAACTCACGTCACTTTAAAGAATCAGGGTTGCAGATGGGGGTAGGGGTGAGCCAGGATGCCACTTACATCCTGGCTTACCATCCAAATAGGATCGCTTAGGATCGCTAGCGCTATAGATGGCAGGGATGCTATTCCCAATTGACCTGCGATCGCTCATGCAACACCCGTCCATAGACGGCTTCAGTCTGCTGGGCCAACCGATCCCAACGGAAGCGCCGATCCAAATCTTCATAGGCGTTGTCAACCAACCAGCGGGCGTATTCAGGATGTTCCAGAACCTCTAAAATACCCCAGGCAAGAGAATCCGGGTTGTTTGTCCAGGTAACGATACCTGTCTTGGTATGCCGCACGACCTCCGGTAGGCCCCCGGTATCCGAAACGACCACCGGAACGCGGGCCGCAAAACTCTCCAGGGCAACGATACCAAATGGCTCATAGAGGCTGGGAAATACGGCACAGTCCGCCACCGTTTGGAACTTGTCCAGATCTTCATCAGACATAAAGCCGGTAAAAAAGCATTTGTGCCAGATCCCCAGATTCCAGGCTAGACGCTTGAGTTGATCGGCATTGCCTCCCCCGATGAGAATAAACTTGACCTGCTCTCCTAGCCTCTGGATTACCTTAGGCGCGGCATTAATTAATCCTGCCACTCCTTTCTCATGGGTCATTCGCCCCACATAATAGACAATTTTTTCCTCATCCCTGGCAAAGCGGCGACGGAACTGCCAGTAGTCAAAGTCTGGATGACGTTGCTTTTTTTCGGCCCGGATGCCGTTATAAACCACGTCGATTTTGTTCCAGGGGGCATGCAGCGCTCGTTCAACTTCCAGACGCATGTAATTGGTGCAAACAATCACTCTCCAGGCATCGTAGGCCAGTTGAACTTCTTTGCAGTGAATATAGCGCTGGGCATCGTTGTGAATACCGTTGTAGCGACCAAATTCAGTTGCATGAATCGTCGCAACCAGAGGAATCTTGAAGGCATGTTTAAGGGCGATCGCCGCATCCCCGACCAGCCAATCATGAGCATGGATGATGTCAAAGGAACCTTCCTCCAGCAGCAATTTACCCCCATGGCGTCCCATGCTTTCGTTCATGTTGACAACCCAATGAAAAAAATTGTGGCTCGGAGCGACTGCCACCCGATGCACATGGATTCCCTCCACCCGTTCGTAATGGGGAGCATGACCGAACTCCACGGTAATCAGGTGAATCTCGTACCCCCGCTTAGCGATCTCCGGGTAAAGTTCTGCCACATGCCGAGCGATCCCACCTACAATTCGGGGTGGGAATTCCCAAGCGAGTACCAGAATTTTCATTGGCAATTGTCTCGACACTTGAACTATATTTACTTTACACAGCCCTCTTTTTCATAGGTTATACGGAATTACTCCTGGTAATTAGATGGGGAATATCTTTGTTCATGTTTAATTGGCCCACAGAGTGCGGAGTGTTGTGATTTCTCTCCAGTGTAGTCGTGCGATCGCCGTAAGTTATTTTGCATGATGGGGTTAGAGGCTAAAACAATGATCCAGGTAACGTCTCCGGTTCTCTCTCCCCCATTTTTGCTGGCAACGGATGGTTCTCCCAATGCCCGTTTAGCGCAGAAGCTCATTTATTCCATCGCTCAAACCCTGCCACAGCAGGTTACTTTGAATGGTAGCCCGCTCGTCACAGTGCTCACCGTTCAGCCCCGGCAATCCAGTCGCTCAAACCAATTGCTCAAAAAGATCAGGCGGTTGCCGGCCCCCTCTTCTGAGTTAGAACTCGCGCCCCAACCAGAGTTGAATGCGCTGGTTGACCCTGGGGGCGAAGCGTCCTTGCCATCGTCATCCGCCCACCTCACGGCTTTAATCTATAGGGACTTTCCCGCCGATTTTCCCCTTGCCGTCGAAATTCGGCGGGGGCGGCCTGCTATTGAGATTTTGAACTGTGCCCGTACTATCCGAGCTGGACTAATTGCGGTTGGCTCTAGAGGCACCAGTGGAGTCCGGGAACTTCTGATGGGAAGTGTTTCGGCAGTTGTTGCCCGCTATGCGCCCTGTAGTGTGCTGGTTGCCCGTAGGCTGACTTCCCAGCCTCCAGCAGACCCCAGTTTGAATCATGTTTTGCTGGTGGTGGGGGCTTCCCAGGGAACCCGACAGGCGATCGCGACAACCCGACAACTCATTTCCGCCGGGGTCCAACGAGTCACCCTTCTGTGTGTCCAGCCTCCGCTCAACGCCGAATATCTATTTGGCCCTTTTGTTGCTCCGACTCCAAGTTGGCAGCTAAACCAGTCGCTTCAGGAAGTCCGCAAGGAAGAGGGAGAACTTCTTTTGCAACAGGCGAAGGCAAGCCTGGATTTTCCCGATTTAGAGGTTCAAACACTGCTACAAACCAGCGAACCCGGTCCCCTGATTTGTCAAGTGGCTCAGCAACACCAGGTCGATTTAATCATTTTGGGGAGTGATGCCAGTCGGCGAACCCTCTTTGGCATCGCCCAGCTAGGGCGCAGTCTCTCCTCTGGCGGGGAGTCTCTGCTTTTGCGGAAACAGAAGCAGCAGGCAGAGGAGAAAGTTGCCCCCCTTCCCGCTTTACGAAACGCACGCCTCAGCATTATTGAAGATTACATCATTCACCATGCTTCCTGCCCAGTTTTGCTCTGCCGCCCTCCTTCTTCCTAAACTCCTTTCTGCTCCTCTCCTCACTCCCCCCACCTCCCCGAAAGGGTCTGGGGGGATGGGTTTAAAGCCAACGAGACGAGAATCCAGGGAAAGGAGTCAAGCCCAATGCTCCCCAAGCTTGAATCTGGAATGGAAGCCAGGTCATGATCACGACCCCAGCCTCAAACCGCGAGCCAGGGTTTCGCCTGGAGGGGGTCTGGGGGTGGATAGCCCCAGGGTTCATCCCTTTAATTTCGCAATCCTGTACTCATAAAAAGACCGATCAGGAGAGAATGATCTATAAGATTTAAGATTTAAGATTAGAGAGTGGGATTATGTGGATCATACTGACTGAACATAGAGGATCCCAGCCCCTCTAATTTGTCCTGAGTTCTGGAAAGTGGTGGTATGCAGGCATTTCCTGAAAAGCTTACTCCTATTGAAATGCCTCTACAGCTTTTACTGTTTGTAGATAAGCGGCCAAGTGCGAGAGAGCAAATTGAGCAGGTTCATGAAACGCTCAAAAATTTGCGCGTGGACTACCCATTTGAGCTTCAGGTAATTGATGTGGGAGAGCAGCCTTACCTGGCTGAACATTTTCGCCTCATTGCAACGCCTGCACTCGTTAAAATCTCTCCTGAACCCCGGCATACGCTGGCGGGTACTAATCTGGTTGAACAACTGGAGCATTGGTGGAGCCAGTGGCAGCGATCGGTGGAAGACTATCTAAAAAAATTAGAGCCAGGGCGAACTGCGGCGGAAAGCTCAGGAACAGCCAAACGAGAACCCCTATTTGCGGTTCAACCAGAGGATCGCACCTCTGCGATTCCCCTGGCAGATACGGAAGCCTCACCGTCTGCCTTGAATCAATCGCTTGACAGTGCTTCAACTAACCGGATGCAAGGTTCGATCGCCCATTCCGCTGAACTCATTCAGCTTTCCGATGAAATTTTTCAGCTCAAGCAGGAAAAAGAGGAGCTAGAACATCAGCTTCGGTTTAAAGACCAGATTATCTCCATGCTGGCCCACGATTTGCGCAACCCCTTAACTGCAACCTCCATTGCCCTGGAAACTCTGGAAATGGGACATGATGCAGAAAAGGGGTGGTCGTCGCGCTTAACGCCTGGATTGACAGCCCAACTCTTGAAACATGCCCGGACTCAAACACGGGCGATCGATCGGATGATTACCGATATTCTCCAGGCTGCCAGGGGTGCCAATGCCGAACTCCGGATTCAACCTCAAAAGCTAGATATTGGGCGGCTCTGCCTGGAAGTGCTGGAATATCTGAACGATCGGTTTCAGGCAAGATCCCAATGGGTGGAAAAGGATGTTCCGTCTGACCTGCCAACGGTGCTTGCCGATGGAGAACGGGTGCGCCAGGTAATCATCAATCTCCTAGACAATGCCATGAAATATACCCCTACTGGTGGAACGATTTCCGTCTCTATTCTGCACCGCACCACCCAAAAAGTTCAGGTCAGCATTTGTGACAATGGGCCTGGCATTCCCGAAGAGAACCGGGAGCGCATTTTTGAAGACCGCTATCGCCTCAAACGGGATGAA
>JBAUTA010000010.1:0-7805 GCA_049581985.1 Kovacikia sp. | reverse complement strand
CTCCTACCGTATGACTGCCTAAGATGGGTAACCCAGCCGCACAGGCTTCATTCACGACCAGTCCCCATTGTTCTTGCAACGCTGGATGGACGAAAGCAGAAGCCAGTCCATACCAGTCGCCGATGGTTTGATAGGTCTTGAAACCAGGAAGATGCACACACTCGCCCAGGTGGTGATCGGCAATGGTTTGGCGGATAACCGCTTCTTCTGCCCCCTTGCCACAGATCACCAAATCCCACGCTGAACTTGGGCCTACCTGAAAGCGGTAATTTGCATAGGCTTTGACCAGTCGGGGAACGTTTTTTCGTTTGATGAAGCGGGTTGCTGCCAGGAAATAGGGCTTTTCTGGAATCTCTGGCTGGCGCATTCTAGCAGCCTGCGGATCGTTGCGGGCAATCGCCGCACTGTGAGTGAAGTAGTCGTTGTCCACCGCATCGTAGCCCAGGAAGATCCGATCGCCCGGAAACCCTAATTTGATCAGGTAATCGCGGTGCAATCTTCCCCCGACCAGGGCCGCATCAAACTTGCGGATATATAACCACGCCTTCAGCAGTTCCTTCAGCCAGTTGCGTTTTTCATCGTCCCATTTGGACTCACTCATTAAAATTGCCGGAATTTGCTGCTGTTTACTCCACCGCAGCGCCACTCGAGAGATCGGAAACCCCCAACCTGGAATCACCATCACGTCAGGTTTAAGCCTGCTTAGACAGGCGCTTAAAAGGGTACCAGCGATCGTCGAGTTGGGACCCCGATCGACCGTTGCGGGGGTGGTTGCCGCTGGCAGTAAGGTTTGCAGAGGAAAGGGGACTTGCGGATCAAGCGTACCCCAGGGATGTTCCCTGGTTTGATCGGTCACATGAATTGCCGTCAGGTGCCAACCCAGATCCTGACAGGCGGTGTGGGCAGCTCCCAGGCGGGCTGCGTGGTAACCACCGATGTTGTAGAACAGGACAACTACATGCATTGCATTTGAGCGTTAAACAACTGGAGTGATAGAAGCCCCCTTCCTTTGCGGATCAGGACTCCACCTACCTGCTTAGAGACGGACGATAGGCTGGCAATGTGGGAAAGAGGGGGCGCTTTTTGAAATCCCTGCGTTTCACCCAAAGCAACAAGAAGCAGGGCCAGAAGGACATCCCAAACCAGGCATAAATTCCGGGCAGATCTCCCCCTCGCAACAGCGGCACCAGACAGGCCGCAAGCACGGCGCGCATCAAAATGCCTGCAAAGGGTTGCCGTCCGGCACTAGCCCTGATTACCCTGGCGAACACGCTGCCGTAGAACACCGAAAGGATAGCAATTCCCCCTAGCCCTCCTTCGGAATAAAATGACCCGAATAGGCTGGGGGAAATGCCCAGGGTACTTCCTTTATTCGCATCTACCAGTCCTAGCTTAGCCATGGCACCGCCCCCGATCGGCTTGTCGGGCCACAGGGCTCTGGGAATAGGTCGGGTGAGAATCTCAAAATGTTCCATGCCCCAGCGAAAATCAGCCAGTTTCGGGTAGACCTGCTGCATCAAAGCAAAGCCATCCAGCATATTGGCATCCTCAGCCGCAAAGGCGCGTTCGGTGGCTGCCTGGTTGAGGGCGTCTCCGGATAAATTGGGGTTGCGTAAAGCCCCTGCAACCGTAAACAGACTGATCGTAATCACCGCCACGATCGTAAACAGGATTAGACGGGTTCGGGGGCGGTAGCAGGAAGAAAAAATTACACCCCCGGAAATGATCCAGGCCACAAACCTGAACCGACTGCTGGGATCATAGGTCAGGTAAGCAACCCCACCCAGGATTAGAAAAGCGGCAATTTTAGTTTTCCAGGAGGACAGCCCCCTGAATCTCCAGAGGCAAAAAATCAGGGTGGCAATTCCAATCAGCAGCATGGGAAATAGGTAGGCATAGCCATTGCCAAACGCCAGGGAACCGCCCGTGCTTAACTGCGCCGACAGACGGGAGCGCACAACCACAACCGCTGGCAGAAACAGCAACCCAAAAAATATCACCTTCGCACGCAGCCAGCGCAGAAAGGGGCGATCGCACACAGGAACAATCACCGGCAGCGTTTTTCCTTGTTGCAGTATATAGGCTGCCAGCAGGCAGAGCTGACCAAAAACAATATCGGCTAACGCCACCAGGGCTTCCTGGTCGGTGATGGGATCAAAGCCAAAGTTTGTAATATTTGCCCATTCCCCCTTGCCACTTGTCACGGCCCAAAATCTGTAGGAACTGATGTAGAAAATAAAGCAACTGATCAGGAGGGGAACCTCATCATTCCGTCGCAGCAGCCACATCACACCGACCCCAATCAGGATGAGTTGCGTTGCGGCTAACTCCGGATAGTCAAACATTGGCATAGCTCAAACGATGGAGATGGGCCTGTAACCGCGTCAGATTAAAGCTGTCTGGATCGATCGCCTGTTGCGAAAAGGTTTTTAGCTGGTGCGGGTGGGTTAGACAAAAGCGGAGCGCCGCCGCGATCGCCGCCCCTGACACCTCCGACAAAATCAACCCGTTCACTCGATCTTTCACCACTTCGCCACAATATCTGGAAACAATCAGCGGCAATTTTTGTGCCTGGGCTTCTAGCTGGGTCAGTCCAAACCCATCCGACAGCGTTGGAAAAAGAAAGACATCCGCCTGTTGGTAATATCGGACTGTTTCACTCCGGGCAATTGGCCCCAGCCAATGAATCTGCTCAGAGATCTGGGCGGCAGGGGTAATTTCTGAGGCACCCACAATCCAAAATTCGATCGGGTCATCCCGTAATCGCTCCGCAGCCTCCAGCAGGGCCGCAATTCCTTTGCGGAGAACGACCTGCCCCAAAAACAAAACCCGTAGGGGGCGTGCCCTGGAGAAGGCTACCGGATAGGTGCGGTGCTTGCTATCCCGCGTTTCCGGCGGGGTGTAAGCCAGGGGCACGATGTCAATCTTGTCAGGGGAAATGCCAGCCTGCTGCATGGCCTGTTTAGACCAGGAAGAGTTCACTAAAATTCGGTCAGCCAACGCCCATTCCTCCTGCCAGGACTGCCAATAGGCCGGGGGGGCAGGTTGCCAGTGGCGGGCAAGTTGGGGATGGGTTGCCTGTTCCTGGGCCACAATTTGCGCTTCCACAGGACCGGGATCAATCTGCCCCAATACCGTCCGCCAGCCCCGTCGTTTGGCGTCGCGGAACAAATCTAAGGCCGCATAGCTATAGGCAAAAAGGGTGGGCGGATGACTGGCCGCTGCCAGGTTAGCAGCATACTGAGCCAGCTGCTGCCCAGCACGGGCTTGAAACCACTGGTTGCGCGCCATAATCCGCTCCCATGCCGCTGTCTTACGCCATCGATGTGCCAGTTCGAAGCGCACCAGGGAGCCTGTGAATGCTTGCACGGGAGCCGCTGCCAGATCGGCATGAAAGCGCTCTCGCAGACTGCTGAGCAGGGGACGGGGCAGGGAATTCCACCGGGATTGGGGTGGCACCCAGGCATCGGTGATCAGCAGGGAAAGCTGACCCGACTGATGCAACGATCGGGGAATGGCGTAGTGTTCGCGAGCGCCCAGTTGGCAACAAATCCAGGACGACCCTTGGTGCAGCATGGTGTTATCCCAATTGAAAGAATAGAGCCCTTTTCAAGGGTGTGAGGGAGTCATGCCAAAAAACTCCTGGGGATGGAGCAAGGCATGCAGCCATTTTTGGGAAACCGTGGTGTAGCCATACCGGCTTTCAGTCCAGGCATGTAAGCGGGTCGAGTTGATCCGTCCAGAGCGCAGTTTCTCGCCCATGGTCAACAGCCCCTGGACAAATGCCTCCCATTCCAGGGCTGTAATTTCAACATCGGGATTATCCCGGCCCAATTCTTCCGTTCCACCGGCGGCAGTGGCCACGATCGGGATCCCCCGCTGCATGGCCTCAACCAGTACCAGTGGCAGCCCTTCCCACAGACTTGGCAAAACCACTACGTCTGCCTGCGCCAGAATTTGGGGGAGTTGACCCAGGCTGTAAGCGCCGTGAAGCTGAATAGTATGCTCTAGATTATGGGTTTTAACAAAGTGCCTGAGTTCGCTTAGCATGCCTGTGTGGGAGTCAAACCCAAACACATCTAAACGGGCAGGACTCAGCGGTGGTAGGGCAGAAAGCTGTTTCCAGGCTTTTACCAGTTGATCCGGTCTTTTTTGAGCAGCCAGTCGTCCCAAATAGACCACTCGCAGTTCTCTTGCCCCCACTGCCGGACGAGGGCAGGGAACGGGGGCAGGCGCATCAGCGGTCAGGAATGGAATAACGCGGACAGGGTGGGTTGGACACAACTCCGCCAGCACGCCTCCGACCTTTTCCGAGTTGGCGATGATGGTCTGCATTTGCGAGGCATTCTGGGCCGCCAGGCTCTGGGCGTTGGGGGGCGAAACAATTTCGTGATAAATCCCAACCGTCTGCGGTGCAACCAACCGCCGCAGAAAACTGTGCGATTTTCCCGTACCAATGCAATACAGGGTGGTGAATTGGGTTCTCACCTGAAACGGAAGCGTGATCAGAGAATACAGGGTGCTACAGCGACGGGATTGGAGCAGGGCTGGGGGCGGCAGCAGCAGGCGCACACCCAGGCTGTGGGTGGCTGCCAGTTGGGCCGTAGACCAATCGCTGCCTGTCGCCGCCAGGGTCACCTCAACCCCTGCCTGGCGCAAGACCTGGCAGAGTAGCTGGAGATGGGTTTGAACGCCGCCCAACCCCAACCCGCCGCCACTGATCAGCACGGCTTTGCGATCGCCGATGGCGGTTTCTAGATTCGACATAGGGATTCATCAGGAGAGGGGGATAGCTGACGCTGGAAGATGATGAGCTGATTGCCCTGGGATTCGATCGGTTTCCCAATTGGAGATAAACCGATGGCTTGCAAGGACGCAAAAAGTTCGTCTTGCTGGGTTTGGGACGTGCCATGAAGCTCAAATAAAACCAGGTTTGCTTTACGAAAAACAGACGGGTTCTGCTTCACAAACTCGTATTCCGCCCCTTCAATATCGACCTTCATCAGATCGATCGTCCGATCACCCACTAATTTTTCTAAATCGACGTATTGAACGGTATGGGGCTTCAACCCTGGGGATGGGGTCAAACTGGCAACCAGATAATTTTTAGGGTTGACCCAAAGGACATCCTGTCCGCTGGTGACACCCAACAGACCCTGGATCAGGCGCGATCGGGGGGTCAGTTCCGCATTGCGGAGATTGGTCTGAATGATGTTCATCAGTCGCGGATTCGGTTCAATCAGAAGATATTCGGTTTGGGCACTGTTGAATTTAGTCCGAAAGCAGGTATCCGCCAGAATGCTGAAGTGGCCGCAGTGGGCACCGCAATCAACGACCAGGGCGGGGGGCGTCTCGATTAAACTAAAAATCTGCCAATAAAACGGATGGCAAAATACATCCTGAAAGCTGGCAACTTCATATTTATTCTGAAGCTGGATTTTAGAACTACCGGGCAGTCTCAATTGACAGGTGATCAACCGAGAAAGCCTTCTGTAAAGGAAGAATTGGAGGCTCATAACATTTCGAACCTTGAACTTTAAATGACTTGATCGAGGGTGGGTTTAACGGGCCTCGATCGCGTTCTCTCTATTTCCCTGATTGGTTCCCCGGTTAAAGTAGCAACGGTTGATAGTTCAGCGTGTATTTCAAATCCGGCGATCGGGGTTTGATGAATCGAGCCGGATTACCCGCCACGATCGTGTAGGGGGCAACATCCTGCGTGACCACGGAACCAGCCCCGACCACGGCCCCCTCGCCCAGCGTCACCCCAGGCAAAATAATGGCTCGATAGGCAATCCACACCCGATCGCCAATGATCACATCTCCGCCCTGGTCTGCAAACTCAGCGGATTGGGGGTCATGGCCTAAGGTCAGAATGGCGGCCTCTGGACCGATCGAAACATCGGCCCCCGTTTGAATGGAATACTTTCTACCATCGAATAGGCAATTAAAGTTGATCACATTGCGCTCCCCCAGATAAACCTTTCTGCCATTCAAAAACCGACAGCCTAGCTGCACCGAAGTTCCCTCCCCGATGGCGGCCAGATAGGCTCTGAGATATCCCCGCCGCAGTGCCAGACAAGGAATTTTCCCGATCGCTGCGGTATAGGCATAACTCAAAACACTGCCAGCAACGAGGTTTAAATTCATGCATGGAAACCCTGGCCGAAACGGTAGGGAAGAGGGAACTGTAAACATATTCCTTAGCGGGTCAGCGGATCAGGACATTCCCCCAGGCAATAAGCTACCTGTTTGGCATTTTGCATCCAGGACTGTTCCGCCAAATAGCGTTCCCACTGGGGCGTGAGGGCATCCTCCAGCCAGGTTTGAATCCCTCTGGCAAGGGCGCTGACCTCATCTGGTTCGACCCAGATGCCCAGCTGATAGTGTTGCACCACTGCACCCAAGGCCCCCTCACCCCCCGAAGCAAGGCAGGGTTTGCGATAACTCACCGCTGTATTTAAGACCCCGCTGGCAGAATGAAACGTTTGGCTGTAGGTCAGCAACACCAGGTCAGACGCTTCAAACAGGTTAGCCACTTCCGATTCTGGAATAAATTCAACTTGCCAGCGGCAGCGTGCCGCCACCTGCCAGGTGGTTGCCAATGTTTGATAGAAAGCAACAGGCTTCTGACCGGATGATTGTTCTTTGCCAGCAACCAGGAGATAAACATCGGGAAATTGGGCCATGGCCTGGATGATCAGATCCAGATTTTTGTTGTCTCGAATATGCCCAAACGCCAACATCACTCTGGCATCAGCGGGTAGTTGCAGGCGGCGGCGGGTTGCGGCCCGCGATCGACCGGCAACTGGGAACTGGAAAGTGCCGTGGGGAATCACCGTGGTTCGTAAGTGCGGCATGGGCTGCACGGTATCCAGTTGAATCGGATAATGGACAAATGCCTCCCGCAAAAAAGAGTAGCCACAGGCGATCGACCAGCGATGCCACCAAAGCGGCCCGACCACAAAATTTCTCACCGGGTCATGCACCACCGCCCCGAAAACCACTCCGCTGCTTGCCAGTTGTCTGAGCCGTCCTGACCATAGGGGCGCAAAATATTCCAGATAAGACCCCAGGAGCACGGATTGGAACTGCTGGCGCTCAATATAGTCCGCTAACCGGGAAAAATTGGCCAGCACTGTTTTGATGAAATGCAGTGCTTTGACCCATCGATGGGCACCGGGATTGGGGTGAGCAATCTCCTGCAAAATTTGCACAATCTGGTACTTCTCTCCCTTGCCGATCGGATAGCCAGGGGGACACAGAAGGGTGACCTCAATCCCTAATTCAACCAGGGCATTGGCCTGCTCATGGGCATAGTCGGCAATGCCACCATAGCTTGCAGGGGCGTAGTAGAGAAGTTTCATTGCTCATGCTGTAAGGTTTGGTTGACGCAGACGCTCCCGGCACTCCCAACAGGTTCTGAGTCCGGCAAAAAACCCTTCCCAATAGCCGACCACTCCCCAAAATTTAGTCACATATTCGAAATAGAGAAGACGTAACCAGCCATAACGGTATCCGTAGGATTGCAGCCGACGGGCAGCCGGGAGGAGCCGCAGCAGGCGCAACCCGATGCTAGACAGACCCATTCCCACCAGAACTGCTCCCATCCAGGTGGGCAAACCGAGCCACCCCCCGATCGCCCCAAGGAGCAAAAACAGGGGTTCAAACAACAATCTGCCGCCCACTAAAAGTCCGTGATTAAACCAGATGCCCGCTTCTCCAGCACCCCGAAAATTGCGGCGGGCTTCCTTACAGAACGATTTCAAGCCAGTCGGACGGCCCCAATAGCAACGTGGAATGGG
>JBAUTA010000009.1:0-3986 GCA_049581985.1 Kovacikia sp. | reverse complement strand
GGCTTCTGTGAGGGGGAGGCTCTCAACGATGTATGGCTGAATCATGTGGCACTCTCGATACCGAAAGGCGAGAGAAACAGAGAAAACAAACCATGCCTAACACATTGAAGGAGCCTCTCTACTCGACTCCAGACCCCAATCTTTACCGCACCGCATACTTCCGATCACACCCACCCGTTATCAGGGCAAGCGCAAGTTTACAATCATTGACAAATCAGGCATTTCGTGAAACCAATACTGAGAAAGAGTTTTTCTGATTTGAGGCTTGGAAGATGTAAAGAAAAAGCTATGTATCTGTTAAGAAATCGTTACACTCAAAAATCGCTAGAACTCTTTAACAGCAACGGACTCACGTTAATTCATTTTTGTCAATAGTATTTTTCTTGCGCTTGCCCTGCACCCGTTATGCATTCTAGACGACTTATGTGTACACGGTAGATGTGTATGATTGTAGTCCAATAAATTCCCATAAAATACTATGGCAATAAAAATTGAAGAACGAAAGATACAGCCTGATGACAAATTTTCAGCAGCTTATAGAAAAAAATCAGCTAAATTATGGAATTCAAATTCACTTTCTGCACACTTAAGAGCATTACGACCGAGACAGTGGACTAAAAATTTAGTGGTATTCGCTGCGCCTTTTTTTTCCTTTGAAATCATAACAAAATCATTAGGTGGCGGTTTACTAGCTTTCTTTCTTTTTTGTGCTACTTCTAGTAGCTTTTATCTCCTAAACGATATTATTGACATCAAGTCAGATCGTCAGCATCCAGTTAAATCGAAACGTCCAATAGCTTCCGGCTTAGTAGCTATTCCAACTGCCATTGGAACGGCAGTGACTCTATTAGCAACTGCTCTTATTTTAGGCTGGTGGCGCTCACCAGGATTGGGGTTAGCAATTCTTGGTTATGCCCTTATACAGGTTGCCTATAATCTTCGACTGAAACACACTGTTATTGTAGATGTCGTTGCGATCGCGCTCGGATTTATTCTACGAGCCTGCGGGGGAGCTGCTGCTACAGGCATTATGCTGTCTTCCTGGTTTCTGCTTTGCACCGCCATGCTGGCTCTGTTTTTAGGAATTGAGAAGCGCAAAGCAGAACTAAGACTTTCAGAAATAAAGGGTAAAAAATCTCGTGTAGTTCTCTACCGCTATTCGCTTCCTCTATTGAGTCGGATGGAAAGTGTGGTGACCAATGGAACTATACTTTCCTATGCACTCTGGAGTTCTGGACCCATTGTTCGTGGAGCTTCAACTTCCTGGATGATGTTGACGTTACCCTTTGTATTGTATGGGATTTTTCGCTATCAATTACTAAGCGATCCTCAAGAGATTTCCCGACGAAGCACTGAAGTTGAGGAAGGAGGACAGACGGAACGCCCTGAAGAAGTTTTGCTGAATGATAAGCCTCTGCTGCTGACCGTACTAGCCTGGCTGGCAACAACGTTTAGTATTTTACTTTTAAAAAGGCATGGATTCATTGCTTGAAATTTTTTGTTGACTTTGCATTTTAGGTGACTATATTCACTAGAACATTAATGCTGAATCTTTTGACAATTGCTTTTAAGAGATTGCAAATCTTCGTTCCTCGATGCATTTTGAGACAACGGACAGGCAAAAGAATCGAAAGGATAAGAAAGATTTCTTTTCCTGTTAAGGCAGATACTTTGGCTTCTATCGATATCAGTTGTTTGGTATCTTTTGGAATTGGAGGAGTTATCCTCGACCTAGATAATACAGTTGTCTCCGAGGATGATCGATATTTATCTCCTTATGCTGAAGCCTGGATCGAGCAGGCAAGAGAGTTAGGATTCAAGTTTTTCTTGCTATCGAATGGCAAGAGGCGACATCGTGTTGAATACTGGTCAAACTATTTGGGCATACCAGCCATCCATCCAGCCAAGAAGCCATTTCCTGCTGCGTTTCATAAAGCCATAAAGCATTTGCAACTTTCACCTAAACGGGTTGTTGTGATTGGGGACAGTCGTCATACAGATATCCTGGGAGCATGGTTGGTAGGTTGTCGGAGCATTCAAGTTGCGTCAATTCCCCACCCGCCCCGCTGGTGGGAGAAAGTAATAGGGCTATACGTACAAATACCATATCCCAAAGAACTCGATCTTTGGGATTTCCAACCATTAAGTCACACAAAAATCTAAACCTTTTATGCAAAGCTACCTTTTCCCAGGACTACTCGTTTTAATTACAGTGGGACTCAATACTTTAGCTCAAGCATTGCTTAAGTTGGGTGCTGAACAAAACTTTTTAAATTTTCATTTATTAGGAGGAGTGCTAGTTTATGGTGTAAGTACAGTTTTTTATATATTGGTTTTGAGTAAATTTAATCTATCTATTGCATACCCTGTGGTAATTGGATTAACCGTCTTCTCAGCTACAGTCACGGGGGCATTTTTTCTAGGAGAAAAAGTGACAACTGTCCAATGGTTGGGGATTGGGTTAATGTTAAGTGGAATTTCCGCAATAGCTTCGGGAATAAAATAATTTACAATTTTACAGTAATTTAGATCTCCCTGTCGTTAGTTTTATTGTGATGAATCTTTCTTCTATGAAACTTGTTAGCTTGAGATTTAGGATCAAATCATTACTATCCTCTCTCTCTCTCCAGATTCGACGACATTTTATAGATATTTTAATTACTTTTGCCTTTGTGACTTTTGGTGGCGTTGCATCTTATTTAGGCGCGCAGTTGATTGCCCCTGTAATTCTCAAGCTCTACGATGTTTGGTTTGATAGCGATACAGGTCGGGTCTTCGACCAAATGACTAGTGCGACAAATCTATCTCGTCTTAGCGTGCATCCATTGTTTGTACTAATCGCATTTCCTCCAGTTAAATTACTAGAGAAAGTTTTACACCTAAACCCTATTACATCCGTCAGGATAGTTATTGCTGCTGTTGCAGCTTTTTGGCTGGGGACTCTGTTTACCACACTGAGATTGCTTGGATGTCAACGCTTTGATGCAATACTATTTAGTCTCCTTGGAGCAACTAGTGCATCAGCTATATTTTGGTTTACTGTCCCTGAAACCTATTCTTTTGGTTCCTTAAGCATCTTATTGGCACTTTGCTTTGCAGCCCTTACAGAAAATCGGCTGTTGTCACCACTGTGGTATGTTGCTGTTAGTGCGCTAACGCTCAGTATTACAACAACAAACTGGATGTTTGGAATTCTAGTAACAAGTGTTAACCATCGCTGGAAGCAGTCCATACAGATCACACTTAATGCTTTAGTTGTAGTAACTCTGTTATGGGTAGTACAAAAGTATAAACTCACTGGTTCTGTATTTTTTCTGGGTGAACATGGCGAAGGGAAATATATAATGGTATTTAAATCGGCTGCTGATTACCTCACTGTTGTAAAGTCATTTTTCTCAAATACGTTAGTGATGCCTGCAATTCAGTTAACTGAATCCATCGAACTACCAGAATGGCCAGCAATGAATACCCAATCCGCAGATCCTGGTTCTGGAAGCATGTGGGGATTAATAGCAGTTGGATTATGGATGGCATTATTAGGTTTGGGTATGTGGGGATTTTTTTCCATTAAGAAGCATACAAAGTTCCGACTTGTTTTAGGATTCTCGCTTCTCGGGCAGGGGTATCAATTTAAGCCGGGACAAGTTGTATAGCGGGCTTTCTGGACATTTTGGGTTTTAATGTCCGTCTTGCCCTGGGCAAGTCATCCATATTTAGAACAACCCAGTCAAATAAGTCAGGAAATTGTTTATCAAAAAGTCGTTGAGCAGCCGTCGTACCATCCTCCCTTTTAAGGTCAAAGTTATGGATGATGCTCAATACTTTCAAAGACTGTTCGGTAAAGCCACGACTGGCATGATGAAGTCTGGACAAATAGCCATTACGCCCCTCCACTGCTGAGGAAGTACGCTGAAATTTAGCACACATCCAGATGGCCCAATCCACCCACTCCTGCTGTTGTGATTGTTGCAGAGATAGGGTAAACG
>JBAUTA010000008.1:0-3071 GCA_049581985.1 Kovacikia sp. | reverse complement strand
AACATGGACTCCGCCCAGCAGATCGCCGAACACATCCAACAAACCGCCCAGAACACCCCAGGCTTCCAGCAACATAGCCACCATACCCGCGACATCGCCCAAAGAAGCCGCGAAGTCGCCCAATGGGCCATGCGCTACTACTGGCCCCTCGGAGCCGCCCCCAGCCGCGAGACAGGCTATCACACCCCACCCGCTCCCATCGCCAGCTTCAGCTACCACCAAGCCAAACGAGAAGCCGCCCAAGAGCGCATCAAAAGCGCGATCGCCCAACTCACCCAACAAGGCCCCCTTCCCCGACTCGCCAGCGAACGTGCCAAAGCGATCGCCCAAACTGCCAGAGTGAGTCAACAGACCCTGTATAAACCCTTCAACAAACCCCTCTGGCATCCCGACCATCTCCCAACGCCCGAAAGCCCCACAGAGCAAGACATTACACCATCCAACCCAAAACAGCCCAAAACCCCAAATCCAGAATCGCCACAACCCCTATCAAACCGATACTTTACACAACTCTATAAGTATGTAGGGTTTGTAGTGCTCAACCTGCTGAGTGAAGCCGTAGCGGCCCTGCCCGATCGAGGGCAAAGGGCCGCTAGAACGGCGATCGCCCAACCCGAAATCCAAAAAGGGGGGAGTCCGAGGGGGGAAATGTCCCCTGTCCAGCTGCCCATCGCCAGCTTCAGCGACCTCAAAGCCACCCTCTCCGACACTCTCCAGGCCAAAATCGCCCAAGTCGAGCGCCAACGCAAACAAGCCCAAGCACGAGCACGACAGCGCCGAGAACGTGCCTTAGCCAGACAGCAGCTCCTGACACTCCCACCACTGCCGCCTCAACCCACTCCGAACGCCCCAAAGCGTCCCTCTTTCCTACCCTTCCCCTCAAAGATCGCCCCTCTCTCTGACGAGATACCGCAGCAGCGCCCCCCGACCCCTGCCGAGCAGAGTGAATTTGAAACCTGGTACGCCCTGGCCAAGCAATTTAAACTCGTCATCGATTATCGCTGGGAAGATCGCGAATATTGGGTTGAATCGAACCAGCAGTGGAACCCCTATTGCGAACTCTCTGGCACCTTCACCGTCCGCCGCCTCAGAGCGTACTTGAGTCAACGAATAGCCGCTCAAAGCCCCAACGACTCAGACCTATCCGGTTAATGAATAGTTGAATTCAGAATAAGTGATGGATATTTTGTCAATAGACTATTGCAAAATCGTAACAATAATGATATAAATATTTACATAAAGAAACAAATGAAGGGAACAGACCACCATGTATACCGTTGACGAAACCGGAGTGATGAACAACTACGCAGTAGAGCCTCAGATTTACTTCGCTGAGTATCCTTCCGTCGAGCAACAACGTCGGTACATATTCCAAGGTGCGTTGGCTATCCTGCTTGTGAGCGCAACAGTTTTGACCGCCTTAGCCGTGAGCTAAAGTCATCTAAGCGTCTAAGAATCTTCACTTATCGCTTCACCATTCCATACAACAGATGATGATTGAGTCTCTTTGCCAGAGTATTTGGCAGAGAGATTTTTTTCTGCGCGAGAAAATAAGGACTTGTCTCACAACGAAAATGAACTTTAAATGCTCCAGAGTTTAGACCTTCATTGCAGCCAAAAGAGCATGGATTTAGATGCTCTGGCTCGACCCGATACAGGCTTAATTGACTTTATAAATATTACATTTTATTGCTAATCTTTTTGCAATCCGCTCCCCATGAATCAATAAATAAGCAGAACATCATAAAGCACAAAAGGAGCCTCATTATAATGTCGAAAGAAATTTGTCTAAGTGCCTGCGACACCTCTTTTTCGAATACTGTTAACAAGCTTAATGAAGTCCTTTTTGATGCCCTAATCCAAGCCAATGGCGATGCAAGTTTGGAGCAAAGAGCAAAGGACAACTTTGGAAGAGGTCTAAAACTAGCTAATACGGTAAGAGATACCTGTATTGCTGCATGTAATAGCTAGCAAGTAAAAGCGTTTCCCGCACCGATATTGTTGATAGCAAACAGTAAGAGTTTGGTTAAGGGCGATCGCCCTTAATCTGCTACAACAGACCTGTCATCAGCCCTGAAGCGAGGGTGCCAGAAGGGTTTGTTTGCAGACTTGTAGAGCGTTTGCATACTCACTTGGCCCCTCGATGCAATCAAACGAGCACGTTCTCCAGCCCCATCGGGTAGCGCATCTTTTTCCTCCAGTAAAAGGCGAATCGTTTCAGCAATTCGAGCTTGCGCCTCAGCCTGTTTCTCCAAGTGATAGGTCGATTTTGGATAAGGTCGATACATGTACCTGTTACCTCGCCATTCACTCAAATTAACAGAGCCTGTTTACCGCTTGCCCGTCTTGTTATCTGCCACCTTCACGACCTCACTCGGAGGCCATCCGTCATCCTGCTCATCGTCCTGCTCATTCTCAAAATCTTCATCCTGATTCTCCAAATTTGGAATCACAGACTGAACCTCCGTCGATTCATTGGAACCCTTAAGCGCCCCCTTCAAAGACGGGTCAAACTCAAACGCATACTTCCTCAGAGTCCCCACCGTCATCTCAGGGACAAACTTCTGAAATGAAAGACAAATACGATTCCAAGAATGCCCACGGTCTCGACAGCCCTTAATCAAAGGCATCAGCTCTTGAATCGCCTCAGCAACAGACTTAGACCCAGGCTCAACCGATTCGAGCTGAGATAGCTCCAGCTTCAGGGCATCAAAAGAACTCGGCTTCAAAAACTCAGCATTAGCCTCAAGCGCCCTAGCCATATATTCACCTATCCCTAGATATAACCCTGATTGTAGCGGCCAAATCATAAACCATCAACTTGCGTATTATTCAGGACTTACCGCAAGCGTCTATGCAGCCCACCCTAAAAAACTGCTAAACTCCAGAAGAAAATATTACACATAACTTACTGAATAAATTTTGAACAAATCTCACTCATATTTTAATTATAAATACTCACTCAAAATTATCTAAATGATTGCCAGCATCAGCAGACCTATGAGCCAAGGAGCCTTAGAGATGTATCACTCTAAGGACAACTACTATAGCCAAGACGACGGGCTAGAGAA
>JBAUTA010000007.1:0-2225 GCA_049581985.1 Kovacikia sp. | reverse complement strand
CCATGCCCTGGTATTTCAACATTGTGGCAGTGTGGGCACGATATCTGGCAGGTGTGCCAACTAAAGTAATTTTGGGAGAACACAATATCATCAGTTTGGAGGCCGGAATTGAACATCGGGACAAGTTACATCTGCGTTTTCTGCCAATATTGATGCGCTATGTCTACCCCTATAGCGATGGGTTGATCGGTGTTTCTAAAGACACCATTACCGATCTGGTAGAAACGCTCAAAATTGCTGCAAACATCCCCATGCGAGTAGTGTTCAACCCAATTAACCGAGATCGTATCCAAAAACTTGTTCAGGAACCCATCGATCATCCCTGGTTTCAAACTCAAGAAGTTCCTGTAATTGTGACTGCTGCTCGATTAGCCAAGCAAAAACAATTAGACAGCTTGCTGCAAGCCTTTGCCCAGGTTAATCAGGTCATACCTGCACGCCTGCTAATCCTAGGTGAGGGACCTCTACGGGCAGATCTGGAAAGCCTTAGTCGAAAACTCGGCATTGCCGAATCAGTTTGGATGCCAGGGTATGATGCCAATCCCTATCGTTTCATGGCGGCGGCAGATGTGTTTGTCCTGGCTTCTGCCTGGGAGGGCTGCCCGATCGCCCTTCAGGAAGCAATGGGGTGTGGAGCTGCCGTGCTCGTAACGGATGCGCCCGGAGGCATGAAAGACATCATTGAGTATGGCCAATATGGCCTATTAGTGCCAACGAACAATCCTGAAACCTTGGCGCAGGGATTATTACAACTTCTCACGAATCCTCAATTGAAGCAACATTATCGGGAACAGGCAAAACAGCGATCGCAGGATTTCCATTACTTGAACATCAGCCAGCAGTACCTTGATTTTTATCAGACCGTGCTGGCTTCCTCCAAGCAAACGAAAGAGGTCTTGGCACAATGAAAGTCTTGCTATCAGCGTATGCGTGCGAACCAGGACGGGGCACTGAATTGGGTGTTGGCTGGAATACGGTGCGCGAAGTTGCTCGCTATCACGAAGTCTGGGTATTGACCCGACCCGATGATGGACGAGAAGCAATCGAAGCAGAACTGGCACACACCCCGAACCCCAACCTGCACTTCGTCTACTTCACCCTGCCCATTTGGGGGACTGGTTGGAAGTGGGGGCAGGGAGCCTTTCAAATCCATTACTACCTGTGGCAGATTCAGGCATATTTTGTTGCCCACAAACTTCATCAGGAAATTGGATTTGATCTGGTGCACCATGTCACCTTTGTAAAGTACTCAACCCCTAGCTTCCTGTCCCTGCTGCCTATCCCATTTATTTTTGGCCCCGTAGGAGGGGGGGAAACTGCCCCCAAAGCCTTTCACCGAGATTTTAGCCGACGTGGTAAACTCTACGAGTTTTTACGGGATCTCACTCGCTGGGTAGGCGAGTGGGATCCTTTCACACGCATGACGGTACGTCGCAGTTTCCTTACATGGGCAACGACAACAGACACGGCAAGACGGTTGGAGGCAATGGGCGGCAAAAATGTGCAGGTACTTTCGCAGGTCGGGCTGTTACCTGAAGAAGTGGCACAACTCGGGCAGTTTCCTTTGTCTGATCCGGTGCCCCTGCGATTCATTAGCATTGGACGCTTCCTCCATTGGAAAGGATTCCATTTGGGACTACAGGCTTTTGCAAAAGCAGCCTTACCCCCGGAAGCAGAGTACTGGATTGTGGGCAAAGGTCCAGAGGAAGCAGCGCTACGGGCAATGGTAACGGATCTGGGGATTGCGTCTCAGGTTAAATTCTTCAGCGAGATGCCCCGTACCGATCTGATGCATAAGTTGGGGACCTGTCTGGCATTAGTGCATCCCAGCCTGCACGATTCGGGGGCGTTTGTTTGTCTAGAAGCAATGGCAGCGGGACGTCCTGTGATCTGTCTGGATCTGGGGGGACCGGCAATTCAGGTGACCGAAGAAACTGGCTTTAAAGTTCCCGCGATCGACCCTGAACAGACGATCGCGGGCATGGCAATAGCAATGACACGCTTAGCAACAGAACCAGAACTAAGATCCCGCCTGGGAAGAGCAGGACAACAACGGGTCAATGAATTATTTAACTGGTCTACGAAAGGTCAATTTCTGAATCAGGTTTACGAATCACTACGGTTGCAACAGAGAGGAGCAAATGCGGATTTTAGCCGTTCATAACTACTACCAGCAACCAGGGGGTGAGGAGCAGATCTTTAACACCGAAGCGACCCTACTCCAG
>JBAUTA010000006.1:0-2037 GCA_049581985.1 Kovacikia sp. | reverse complement strand
GGAGATTGGAGATGATTGGATGAGAAGATTTTAAGGATGGATTTGCGACTAACGCAAAGTGTCACTTATTTAGCCCTATCCCAATCCATGGCATGACATCGTACTACCAGGGCTGAGTGCTGATCTGAAATCATCTCTATCAACCTAATCTACAATCTAAAACTACAATCTAAAATCCAAAATGGTTCAAGCGGTTTTATGTGGCTACTACGGTCTGGGAAATGGGGGAGATGAGGCGTTACTGGCATCGCTGTTGCAGATGTTGCCAAAGTCGGTAACGCCGTTGGTACTGTCGGGGAATCCGGTGCAGACGGGCGATCGTTATGGTGTGAAAGCGGTCAACCGCAAAAATCCCGGTGAACTGATCAGGGCGCTGCAACAATCACAGGTGTTCATCTGGGGCGGAGGGAGCCTGGTTCAGGATGTCACCAGTGCAATTAGCCCCCTGTATTACGCTGGGTTGATGAAATTGGCTCAGATGATGGGGCTAAAAACGATCGCCTGGGCCCAGGGAATCGGCCCGCTCAAGCGTCCCCTGACCAATTGGGTTGCCCAACATACGTTTGCAGGTTGCACCGCCATCAGTGTCCGTGATCGCGGTTCTGCTGCTCTCCTGTCTGAATGGAATATCCCCTTCACCCTGGCCCCCGATCCGGTCTGGGCAATGGCATCAAAACCTGTACCTGGCTTGTGGGAGTTACCTGCTCCCAGAGTCGCGGTTAATTTGCGAAGCCATCTCTCCCTCACCCCCGCCCGATTGGCAAATCTAACCCAGGCATTGATTGCTTTTCAAAAAGCAACCCAGACCTGTATCCTGCTGGTGCCCTTTCAGGCAGCCCAGGATTTAGCGATCGCCCAAACCATCCAACCCCAACTCCCTGGCCCCAACCAGATTATTCGGCTGGAAGATCCGCAACAGTTGAAGGGATTGTTTCACGGCGTAGAAATGGCGATCTCGATGCGCTTTCACGGGTTAATTATGGCTGCTGCGGAAGAATGCCGCTGCTTTGCCCTCAGCTATGATCCCAAAGTTAGCCAATTGATGCAGGATTTAGAGCTTCCCGGATGGGACCTGGCGGAACTTCCAGACAATCCGAGTCAGATCAGCCAAACCTGGATAGAACTGTACGCCAATGGCGATCCCCTTTCTGCGGATCAGATTCAATTTCGGGTCGATCGGGCATTAATCCACCAGGAGGTGTTGCATAAAGCATTGGCGGGCGGCGACCAAGGGAGGCTGCGAGGAGGGAGTGGAAACCCCTGACTGGCCCTTCCCCTGTTTCTTCCAATTAATTTAGAGCTACTTACCTGATTTGTATATTTGTTTAACATTTCCCCTGAAACAGAAACTTATTTGGTATGAAGATGAGAATTCTAGATAAGAATTCAACGTCAAAATTTGATTGTGGGTGCATTTCAGCGTTAGTTACACCAATTCAAACAGCAACTGCGACAGATGAAAACGGGTTACAGGGGCTTTCGCCCCTGGCTGGGAGCGAAGCCCCCACACCCCCCTCGGCACCTCTTATTTGATTAAATTGGGACTAAAAAGCACGTTTAAATTGGGATTAAAAAGCGCGTTTTAAAAAAACAATTTTCAAAAACAAGGAACGAATTTAGAAACTGGATATATGATGATTATCGCTGCGATGCACCACGCTTAAGGATTTTCCACCTCAGGATGAGAGCAATGAGTGAAGCTGACAACCCCAACCAAGAGAACGGTCTACCCGAATCTAATGAGTTCGTTGATGTAACTGCTCCAATTATTGATTTGCAAGCGTCCGGTTCAGCCGCTGCAAAGGCTTCCGATGAAGGTTGGGAGACTGTTGATTTTCCCGGTGCAATCAGCGTGGAGGCAATTCCACAGCAGGGGAGCCTTGAACTAGCTCCAGATGCTGACCCTGAGGTAGTGTCCGCCCTTGCCTCCCTATCTGAATCGCCTTTGGTAGACTCTTCGACTCCTGCCCAGCCTCAGATAACGCCTCAGATAACGCCTCAGATGAAACCCACAGCTGAAGAGGGTGAGCCTGTTGC
>JBAUTA010000005.1:0-4363 GCA_049581985.1 Kovacikia sp. | reverse complement strand
GTCTGGGAGTTTCTGGCCTGGACTAATAAGCCGTGTTTGGGTGCGAAAATCATTGCAGTGACAAACAGCAGGGTTTGCAGGACGACGATACAGCCTCCGGTTGAGCCATCAATGTGGTAGCTAATATAGGTGCCAATCACGCTGGAAAATACCCCCGAAGCGATCGCGATTAGCATCATGTGATCAAAACGATCGCTCAACAAATACGCCGTTGCCCCTGGAGTTACGAGCATGGCTACGACTAGAATGATGCCGACAGTCTGGAGTCCGGCAACGGCTGTGAGGGATAGCAACGAGAGTAAAACGTAGTAAAGGAAGGTGATATTTAAACCAATCGAACGGGCATGGGTAGAGTCAAAGCAAAATAGAATTAAATCTTTACGTAAAATTGCCAGCGTCACCAGGGTGATGACACTAATGATCACCGTTTGCATAATGTCAGCATCCGAAATGCCTAAGACATTGCCAAACAAAATATGGGTTAAATCGATCGTGCTTCTGACCTTAGAGATCAACACGATCCCAAACGCAAAGAATCCAGTAAAGACTAAGCCAATCACCGTATCTTCCTTAATCCGGGTTTTTGCCTTGATAAACCCGATCGCGATGACTGACCCAACTCCAAACACAAACGCCCCCACCGCGAAGGGGATATTTAACACATAGGCAATCACCACCCCTGGCAGCACAGCATGGGAAACCGCATCCCCCATCAAGGCCCATCCTTTTAAGGTCAGGTAGCAAGATAGGGCGGAACAGACCATTCCCACCAGGGCACTCACTAAAATTGCCTTGACCATGAATTCGTGCTGCAACGGTGTGGCAAACCACTGAATCAAGTCCATGAGCGTGTCTCCTGATTTCCCTGGGTTAAATTACTTTTTGCAAATGGTAAATCGCCGATCGCCCCCCCAAATGTGCGGGAAAGATTTTCCTCAGTAAACACCTCGGAAACATCGCCATAGGCCAGAATGCTGCGATTAATCAACACCACCTGATCGCAAAACGTAGTGATAGAGGCTAAATCATGGGTGGAGATGAGAATTGTGTGCCCCGCCTGGCGTAACTCCATCAGCAGGTCGATCATCATTTTTTCGGTTTTAATATCAACTCCAGCAAACGGTTCATCCAGCAGCAAAACCGTTCCCTGTTGGGCCAAGGCCCGTGCAAAAAAAGTGCGTTTCTTTTGCCCACCCGATAGTTCTCCAATTTGGCGATCGGCCATCTCCCACATTTCCACCCGTTCCAGGCTCTCCCGGACAGCCCGTTTATCAGACGATCGGGGAATCCGCAGAAGATTCATATAGCCATAGCGGCCCATCATCACCACATCATGGACATTCACCGGAAAGTTCCAGTCCACTTCTTCAGATTGGGGAACATAGGCGACCAGATTGCTTTTCTGGACTCGACGAATCGGTAGCCCATGAATCAAAACGCGTCCGCTGCTAGGCTTGACAAACCCCATCATGGCTTTGAATAAGGTTGATTTCCCGGCCCCATTCATTCCCACTAAGCCACAAATCGTGCCCGCTTTAAGTTGGAGGGAGGCACTGTGCAACGCCACTTTGCCGTGATAGGCAACCGTTACATTTTCAATATCAATGCTGATCGCATCCATGTCCTTCTTTTCCCCTTATTTGCCTTGTAAGCCTTTTATCAGAGTATTGACGTTATATTCCAGTAACTTTAGATAGGTCGATGCCGGTCCATTGGGGGGAGATAGGGAATCCACATAAAACACGCCCGCAAAATTTGCGCCCGTTTCCTTTGCCACCTGAAGCTGTGCTTTATTGCTGACGGTGCTTTCGCAAAAGATCGCTGGAATCTGGTTCGCTTTGACCGTATTAATTACCCGTTCCACTTGTTTCGGCGTGGCTAACTGTTCGGCATTAACGGGCCAGAGATACACTTCCTTCAATCCATAATCGCGGGTAAGGTAGGAAAATGCGCCTTCACAACTCACCATGTAGCGTTTGTCGGCAGGAACGGCGGAAATAGCTTGTTTGAGTTGGGTCTCAATCTTCCGAATTTGCTCACTGTACGTTTTGGCATTGGCGTTATAGGTGGCTGCGTTTGCCGGATCGAGATCCAGCAACGCTTTCCGAATGTTCTCAACGTAGATCAGGGCATTTTGTGGCGACATCCAGGCATGGGGATTGGGTTTACCTTGATAGGCATCCTCTGCAATGTTGACGGGTTGCACCCCCTCGCTTAAGGTCCGATGGGGCACATTGGAAAAATTATTGTAAAATCGAGCTGCCCAACGCTCTAAGTTCAAGCCGTTGTCTAAAATTAGATCGGCACCCTGCCCCCGCGTTAGATCACTGGGTGTGGGTTCATAGCCATGAATTTCTGCACCTGGCTTGATAATGGATTCGACGATCGCTTTATCACCCGCTACATTTTGTGCCATGTCTGCTAACACGGTAAATGTGGTCAGAATGACTTTTTTATCTTTCCGGGCCGATTGCGTGGCGGTGTTGGGGCCAGGGCTTTCACTTTGCCTGGGTTGAGTTGGAGTCGTCGGCGCGTTACACCCACCCAGCCAAACCCCTAGCAGCAGACCGCATAGTCCGGCCTGGTAGCGTTTCAAGGCTGGCGGACCGCCGCCGATAATGAACTTGCGACCCATAAATGCATTTCATAATCGTTTCATTTTCTCCAGCCTACAATAGAATGGGGAAAAATGAAAGGATTATTAAAAGCTATTAATCTGGCAATGTTTGATCTTGCATCCCGAACTGCCCTCATCCCCCAACCCCTTCTCCCATAGAAGGAGAAGGGGAGCCGGATTGGAAGTCCCTCGCCCATTTCGGGATTTAGGGTGAGGGCAAATGTAGTTACAATAGTTGCCGGGTTGATAGAACTCGACAAATCAGGTCTGAATTTGTTGGAAATAATTCAACGTCCATTCTGCTTCTTGAGGATCAACCAGACTGAGGGCAAACCCCACATGAACGATCACATAATCATCGATCTTCGCCTCAGGGACATAGGCCAGACTGACTTCTTTAATGACTCCGCCAAAGCTGACTTTGCCAGTTCTCAGTAAGGGATCTTCCTGGTCATGGATACGGATGATCTTGCCTGGAATTGCTAAACACATTGATGATTTTCCAGTAAGTAGGTAGCTCTAATTAATTGTAAGAAGGGGGAGTGGGGGCTGCGCCCCCAGGCAGGGGGTTCCACCCCCTCCACCCCCAAACTCATCTTTTATTTAATTGCGCCCAGCTACTTAACTTGACAGGTTTCTATCGCTGCGGTTTTAACTAACCGAGAAGTCTTGCGTTAGAGCCGACTTCGCAACGCTGCCAGGACCTGTCCCAGGGCAATGCCGCCGTCGTTAGCTGGAACCTGTTGCGGCCAATAGGGTTGGAACCCCTCTGCTTTAAAGCGTTGAATGGCTCGTCTGAGCAAATATTGATTTTGAAAACACCCCCCGCTTAGAATAACGCGTTCTTCTTCAATCTGGTTCGCAACTGCTACCATCATTTCCACCAATGTGTTGTGAAACCTGGCTGAAATCTTGCTGGGCGATGAACCAGAGTAGCTGTCCATTAAAATGTTTTGGACCATGGGTTCCCAATTAATGGTGATTGGCTCAGGGGTTAAGGTCGCCGACTTGCCTGAGGCGTTTGGCGATCGCAGCAATAAAAATGGATAGGATTCATTCGTTTCCAATCCCTCTATCGCAAACTCCAACTCCATGGCCGCCTGCCCTTCAAACTGGCTGGATTGGCGTAATCCCAGAATGGCGGCGATCGCATCAAACAACCGACCTGCACTGGATGTCATGGGAGTATTCAGGCTGTTGTTCAGCATGGCCTTCAGGGCTTTTAGCTCTTGAGATGAAAACGTGTTTGTATAATCAAATATCCCCATTTCAAATATCTGATTGTTAAACGTTTGATACAGTAAGCCCAGGGCCGATCGCCTCGGTTCTCTCACCGCTTTGCTTCCTCCCGGCAGCGGGAAGGAGTGCAGATGAGCCACTCTTTGAAATGACGTATCCGTAATACGCAGAAATTCTCCGCCCCATAGGGTTCCATCCAGGCCATACCCGCTGCCGTCCCAGGCGATTCCTAAACCAGAACCTGCCAGTTGATGCTCAGCCATGCAGGAGAGCACATGGGCATAGTGATGCTGGACGGGGATAACTGGAATGTTAAGCTGATCCGCAAGTTGATGGGCAAACTGCGTAGATCGGTAATCGGGATGTAAATCACAGGCGATCGCCGTCGGTTGTCGTTCGTAGATTTGTTGCATATTGGCGATCGCCTGTTGAAATGCCTCAAATGCTGGAACGGTTTCTAAATCGCCAAGGTGCTGGCTGATGAAGACTTGCCGATCGATGGAGAAG
>JBAUTA010000004.1:0-3180 GCA_049581985.1 Kovacikia sp. | reverse complement strand
TTTCGTGGGGAGCTTTTCTCGGCTGCGCCTGCCGGACACATGGATCCAATGGTCAAAATGCGCTTGGGCTGGGTGCAGTTTTATCAGAAAACGGGTAACTTCAGCCTCAGATGGGAGCAGGTTAGATCGAACTATATCCTGTCTAAAGGGCGAATAGCTGATTACTAAAGGATATTGGCAAGCCAAGACGGGTGTCTTGTCGTTGTAAACCATGTTAGCGATGCACACATTACCGTAATGGGTGAGACAAGGCGAAGGGCTGAACTTCAAAGAGCAGGGAGGAACTGCAAAGCTCGAAATAGCGATGAACCCGGATGGGGGAGCTAACTTGTCGGCGCTTAATTGCAAAGCCAGCCCTGGACATCAATTCTTCGGAATTGAAATTTCTAAATCTCTTTGAGGAAGCGCCCCATGCGGACCCGCTTGTAGGGTGCTGTGGGAACTGGAGGGGAAAACCCTCCGGCGACCCGATTAGCCTGCGTTTGCCCACCCAGTTTTCTAGGGTTGTCGCCAATTCTCCGTTTGCAGACCAGGAACTCGATCAAATTCTCTTTGGTTTGCTGTGATCATGAGAAGATTATGTTGCAGCGCAGTAGCCGCAATCAAGACATCATAAGCACCAATTGGCTGCCCTTGAGATTTAAGAACAGCACGAATTTGAGCCGCTTGTTCTGCTTCTACGGTGCTGAAAGGGAGAATTGTTACAGAAGACAAAAAGCTAGAGATTGCTGGTTCAACCGTCTGGGCACGTTGAGGATTGAGTGACAATCCGTAGCGTAACTCCATGACCGTGATTACCGAGACAGCAATATCAACAGGTGGGGTTTGTTTGAGCCTGACTTTAGTATCAGATTCACCCTTGATGAAGTCGCTAATAACGCAAGTATCGAGTAGATATCGCATCAGAATAGCTCTGGCTCAGGGGGTGGAAGGAGTTCGTCACGGTAGGACTCAAACGGAGGGAAGTCAGGGATTCCTTCATAGGACAATATAACTTCCGACCACCGAGAAGTGGAAACCTGCGGAATTTGAGTCATTTGACGTAAGGCTTGCAGAATAAAGGTTTGAAGCGGAACATTTGATTGCGCTGCTTGACGAATCAGATCTTGTTCAAGATCTGGCGGTAGATTGATCGTAATTTGCATCATTTTTCTCCAGTCATCATCAGATCCAACTTTTTACTCTCCCTTAATTCCAGCTTCGATCGCTTTCACAAATGGGCTAACCCACCATTGATCTGCAGCTTTTTGAAGGGCTTCAAACTCAATCGTGTGCCTACATCACCAATCGAGCAAAGAGCCTTGGTTGCGCTTACCCTGAAGTAAACCGATTGTGATGAGTCAAGAGTAAGATCCGCTAATTCTTTTTGAAGCTCAGAGACTTCACAAAATTCAGCAATATGGATCGCTAGAACTCGCGCATCAATCTGCTTACTGGAATCACATATATAAGGGCATAATTGATTAGCCAATCCAGGATGCTTCAGTTTTCCATAATTGCGGTACTGCTTTCTCTCGTAGTCATACAACTTTTCTTGTTCATACTGCGTCAACAAGCTGGTTACTATCGCTTCTCGGAGATCTGAATCTGTAGGAATATCACTGCGTAACAGCACGTCTGGATCGGTCTCAATAATCTCCTGACGCACATCCATCCTTATGCTGGCTATCCATGCAGCGGTTTCATGAAGCTGAGGAATTAACTTATAATCTGGTTCTTCAGATGAAAAGATTAATCCTGTTATCTGAGCTAGAGGCATTTCATGTTGCACCAAATACCAGGCAGCTAAAAACTCAGCATACGTTTGGTGCGCCCATCCCATCCGATGTAACCCGCGAGATGAAAACAAACCAGTATCTAAAACTTCTTCGATGACTACTCTGGTAATCTCAAATTCTCTTCCATTAGCATTTTCATAACCGTGACATAACTTTTGAAGCAGGGCATCTTCGATGGGTACATTCCCCTGATCAACTCCAGTCCATACAGCAAAGCGGTTAGCAAAGATTGTGATAGCCGCAATTCGGGAAGCAACAATGAGACGTTGGTCAACATCGAAATTGCCTCTCCGGTTTGAACCCCGACGGCTTTCATTAATTTCCTCACAGAGAAGCTTGCACCCCTCAAGATAGAGTTCATGAAATTTCTGATTAGGAGGGAATCGACCACCGTGACGATCGTAAGTATTCAGCAAAAATCCCAAAGTGATTGGTTTTATCGCCAGCGGCACAATATTCTTCTGGTGAACTTCCTTTAGAAAATCATCAGGAAAACATCTCTTTGCTTTGGCGGCTTCGATAATGTCTATACGCCGGAGCGGAGCAAGTTCATAGACCCCTACAGAATTTTCACCCCAAATTTCTTTTAATCCTTCTTCCAGAACTGGCTGCCATATAGCCGTTCGACAAGCGATACGTAAACACAAACGGTGAACTGCATTCTGGTAGCGTTTAAATTCATCGACTAAAAGTGTTGACAATGTATCTACTCGTAGCAAGCATTCATCGAAACTATCCAGGAAAATGTGTAATCGGTGAGTGCCAGCCTGCCATGCTTTAAATTCTGGGCTGTCAAATAGGCTGCGAACTAATCTGCCTTCACTTCGATACGATCGCAGATCTAGGAAGAGTACCTGATCGCCTTGTTCTTGAATTTTGCTAACAATTTTACTCCGCTCCACCTCTAGAGCCTGGGTTTTTCCAATTCCTGGTTCACCCAAGAGTGCCAAGCATGGCAGGTGAGAGATAGTCTCAAAAATTACTAAATCTGGATTATATGCCTTTCCCCATTCTCCCTCTGGATCGCACAGGTACCCCCCATCAGCTAGATTTATGCTGCCTGACCGAGGGCACCAAAACCGTTTCCAACCGTATACCTGCTTTGACATGTTGAACAGCAAGGGGACAAAACTCTTTTTCAAGGATAACTTTATTAAAAGTCTTTGTATCCTATCCTCTGGCTCAAGTCATAGCTCGGTTAGATTGATCCTACCGAATTTTGCATTCCAACAGATACCTTTCAAGTTAGAGTCCCAACTGATAGCTTGAGCAGACTAACGGCTTGGGCTTCAGCGGTGGCAAGGGTCTTCGAGTCATCGCCAGAGTTTTACGGCCATCCGCTGCAAGCCCTGGTTAGGCAACGCAAGAAAACCAAAGAAACAATTTTAGGCTTGACCTTCAA
>JBAUTA010000003.1:0-8058 GCA_049581985.1 Kovacikia sp. | reverse complement strand
TTTCGTGGGGAGCTTTTCTCGGCTGCGCCTGCCGGACACATGGATCCAATGGTCAAAATGCGCTTGGGCTGGGTGCAGTTTTATCAGAAAACGGGTAACTTCAGCCTCAGATGGGAGCAGGTTAGATTGAACTATATCCTGTCTAAAGGGCGAATAGCTGATTACTAACGGATATTGGCAAGCCAAGACGGGTGTCTTGTCGTTGTAAACCATGTTAGCGATGCACACATAACGAGCGAAGTCGAATCAAGCAGTTCGCCGCAATTATCTCTATCTTCAATGATACTTGCAGCCTTAACTTAAATGGTAAAGGCCTAATCGTCTAAATTTTCTAAATCAGCAAGGTCCTGCAATCGGCCAGACGCTTTTTTATTGCGCCTTAAGTTACCCAAGTCAATAAAATTAACCAGAACCCCATCAATATTTATCTCTAACTTTGCAGCATAGCACATCGCAAAATCAACTCCATCAGGTGTTGTCAGCAAATCAATCCGACTCGGCGGATAGCCCAATTGAATCACCTGATCGGGCGTCATGAAATCTTGGAGTTGCAAATCCAGAGAGGCAAACCCAAATTGTTCTAAAGCTTGGAGCATGCGAGTAGCATTCTCCGGCGACATTTCAATCCAAATATCAATATCCTTGGTGTAACGGGGATATCCATGCAGTGCCACAGCATAACCGCCAATCACCAGATAGCGAACCTGATTATCGTTTAACGATTGTATAAATTCTTTGAAATCTTGGTTGAGCACCGTATTTCCAACCTATAAAATCCTGACGAATATTTTCTAATGCAGCCAGGCGCTCATAATACGGTTGAGTGCGCCAATAGACCGCATCACTATTGGGCGATCGCATACTCACTTTGGTAACAGTAGTCTGACGGTGGTTAGGCTGGTTAGATAGTGATTTCATTAGAAGATCAAACCCCTCAATGACTACTCTCAATTATCCATTTTAGCTTGAAGCCGTAACGGGATAGCTTTAGCTGCAATGATTGCTTTGCCACCTACCATGATATGACTGCCTGCAGGTCAGTGCGATAGCGTTCGCGTAGCGTGTCCCTTGGACAAGCGCTACTGCGAGCAGATCGCCGATCTTGTTGGTGCGTTGTAGAGTAAACCTCTAAATTTCATCTGAACTAGCCAAACTCAAATGCCTAAAGAACCCCATGAAATACAGAAGCAACCGTTGGCGGATGTGGCGGTGAAGATTTTTAGAGGCAGTTTTGCAGAGCATAGTTACAGAGCCTTAAGAAACGGTCGAAAAAATATGGACTTTATGTTATCAGAATGGCAAAAGAATGCGATGTAGTGGTTCTTTCCAATAGCTAGGGTGCATCTATGGGTATTCAACGGCTAATCCAAACTCAAACAGTGGCATCTGACCGGAAACAGCACCTAGACAAGCGCACCAAACAACCCGAGCACCCGATGCAAGAAGTTTTAAGCAGTCGGGTCGCCAGTCGTCACTTCAGAGCACAGCTCCAGCGACCTCAAGCAGAAGGTACTTCCGGCCCAAGTCCACTTCACTCCATCTTGCAATCGATTTCCCCCGTCAGTCCGAGAGCGATTCAGGCGAAACCGATGTTCAGGGGACTGTCTCATGAGTTGATGGCGGCGCGATCATCTGGAATGATGATTCAGGCAAAGATGACCATTCAGCCTCCGGGGGACCAGTATGAGCAGGAAGCAGATCGGGTGGCGGAGCGGGTAGTGCAGAAGATCCATGCGCCTTTAACGCAGAAATCTGTGCTGGGAGATCCGATGCAGCCCCAGAAACGGGAAGAAGACGGGCATGCGCTAAGGATGAAGCCTTTGGCACAGCGTCAGCCTGTCGGGGGGATGGCTGCAACGCAATATTTGGAAGCGTCTATCAATCGTGCCAGAGGTGGTGGATAACCTTTGGATTCAGGTCTGCAGCGGAAGCTAGGGCAAGCGATGGGGGCAGATTTTAGTGGAGTGAAAGTTCACACAGATAATCAGGCAGATCAGTTGAGTCGCTCCATTCAGGCGAAGGCATTTACAACGGGGCAAGATGTATTCTTTCGGCATGGGGCGTATCAGCCTGGGAGTCGAAGGGGGCAGGAGTTGATTGCCCATGAGTTGACCCATGTTGTGCAGCAAAACCCTCAGCAAATCACTGAGAAAAATGAGGGATGCGTTTTTGCTAAAAGTAAATCCGACATCCCAAGAAACAATCTTGGTATTTATCAAAATCTAGAATCTAAAGTAGAACCGAGTGCAAATAGATGTATACAAAGGAAATTTGAAGCTGTTGGGAACTTCCACGGCCATAGTAACAATCAATTTGGAATTAATGACGAAGTAAAATTATCTGTCAATAATGTGATGGCAAAGCAATATTTAGGAAGGCTTGAATGGAGGCTAATTATGGGAGACGGGACATTAAATCCAACCAAATCTGATGGAAGTGCAACATTTATAGCAGGAGATACTCCAGGAAGTGTCGTTCTCAATTGCTATGTCAAATACATAGACCAAAAAGTGGATTCGGCCAATTTTACGACTGTAAAACCTAGTGGTCGATACAGAGGATTGGATTGAAACAGGAACGAAATCAGTACCACCTACTGGTCAGCCTAGTGGATATATATGGCGAATACCATGGGAATACAAAGGAATGTCTGGTGCTCAGGGTGAAATTACTAGGGTGATACATGAAGTGCAAGACGATGGCAAAGGAGCAGCAACTCTAAGCAAAGGAGGCGTAACAGTAACTTCTAAAATAAGCGATCCTGAGAGTTGGGTTTTTCCGATTTCAGAGGATATTGCGAGGATCAAAGGTGGATTTCGCAACCAAATGACTAATCGACAGGAAAGTTTCTTGGTAAGCCAACCAGACATTGCAGCAAACATCCATCATATAATGCGCAATAACCAAACAAGTGGTAGAAACTTACAGCAATTAATTTCTGATGAATGTCAGTATTATAGATTGACACCACCATAGTGCGATCGCCTCTTGACGCTCATCCTAAGATTGAAGGGGAGAAGTTCGTTCAATACCCCTGTCATCATACTATCGCTGGAATCGAAAGAGACGATTATGACGATTAGCACCAGACATGCGTACTTTACACCGGAAGAATATTTAGAAATCGAGCGGATCAGTCCCATCAAGCACGAGTATCTTCAAGGCCAACTGGTTGCGATGGCAGGAGCTAGTAAGGCCCATGTTATTATTACAGGCAATCTTTCAGCTTTATTAGTCAACCATCTACGGGGGACGGGCTGCATTTCCTATGCCGTTGATATGAAAGTTCGACTGCCGTCCTTAAATCTGTTCTATTATTCCGATTTGGCTGTGACCTGTGATGAGAGAGATCGGGCTTCCAACGAAGACTTTATCCTCCATCCCAAACTGATTGTTGAAGTATTGTCAGACTCCACCGAGGCATTTGATCGTGGGGATAAATTTTCTGACTACAAAGCGATTTTGGAGCTTGAAGAATATATTTTGATTGATCAAAAACAAATTCTGGTTGAGCGATTTCAACGTAAGACCAATAACCTATGGATTCCCCAGGTTTATCGAGCTGGTGACACCATCGAATTTGCCAGCATCAGCTTCACCTGTGCTATCGAGACCCTTTACGAAAACATAGAGCAGCTGTCCTAATTGCTTGGGCGATCGCGCCGCGAACTCAGCTAGAAAATGTTCAACGTTTTGGGCATCGTCGAAGCAATGTAAGTCTTTCCCCTGATCAATTAGAATTAAGTATGGTACAAGCACACTCCAAACCGCTGACATTGCAAGAATTTCTGCAACTGCCAGAAACCAAACCGGCGAGTGAATACATCAATGGTGAAATCATTCAAAAACCCATGCCAAAGGGACGACATAGCCGCTTGCAAGGAAAACTCTGTGCCACCATCAATCAAGTCGCAGAAGCACCAAAGATTGCCTATGCTTTCCCAGAATTGAGATGTAATTTTGGCGGGCGATCGATTGTCCCGGATGTGGCGGTCTTTCGGTGGGATCGTATTCCGTTCACGCCAGAGGGTGACGTTCCAGACAACTTTGACCTGCCGCCCGATTGGACGATTGAAATTCTTTCCCCTGAACAAAGGCCAAATAAAGTACTGGGAAATATTCTTCATTGCCTAGAGTATGGGAGTCGCATGGGCTGGTTCGTTGACCCAGATGATCTCAGCATTTTGTTCTTACTACCTCAGCAACAGCCCGTCTTGTGTCAGGAAGATCAAGTCCTTCCGGTCTTTCCTGATCTAGAATTAACTCTCACTGTCAATCAAGTGTTTGGCTGGTTAAAAATGGGGCAATAATTTTTGAGCTCATATGACAATTTGGTTTAAGTGCGAACACCGATCTTGTAGGGTGCGTCCCTGTTCTGATATGAATTCGGCAGTCGGAAGTCAGAGAAGAATGGATGCATAGTACAGCATCATAAAAATTTAAAGAACTTAACCTTTCCATGGTGGTCAAAATTTTTTATTAGGCTAATAATTAAGTCGTTTCAGGCATGCCAGTGGCAATTACCTGAATCTAAACAGTTGTTATGTACAAGCTGTTGATAGCTCTTTGTACTTGGGTTAGGCACGCTCTCAGAGACTTGATCAAATCCTTCATCCAGGGGGTTGAACGTTCTATCGATGCTTCAAGATCTAGATAAAACTGTTGAAGAACTACTCAGACGCCAATTACCACCAGAGGTTGTCAGGCAGGTGAGCTTTAGCTTTGGTACTCCTGACAAAGAGTCCATCAAAACAACGCCAGCCATCAATCTGTTCCTCTATGATCTGCGGGAAAACTTGGAATTGCGCAGTAATGTCGAGGTTTTACAGCCTCAGAGCAATGGCACTGCCCTCAAAAACCGTCCCTCCGCTCGGGTGGACTGCTCTTACAGCGGATCCCAGCTTTATGAGGTACACTTGCAATGGCTGAGAACTTCGTTCAGAAAGGATTATGAGGTTTTAGATGTGTATCACGGAGGCGCGATCCGCTGTATCTGATCACGAGCTGGCCTGCCAATCCACCAGATCCACAAGAAGAACACCGCATCCTGGGTGAGGTGATGAAAGTACTGCTGCGCTATCGCAAAATTCCAGCGGACCTCCTGCAGGGGAGTCTAAAAGGACAAGAACCGCCTCTGCGCGCCGCAACCTTGCATCCGAGCCAACTGCAGAGTTTGGGAGAATTTTGGCAGGCCATGGGAGGCAAGCCCAAAGCAGCCTTGAACTATACCGTCACTATCTCAGTGGCAATCCACGAAGCAGCAGAAGTTTTGCCCCTCGTACTGGATGCAACCTTTCAATGATGGAGATACCTACGGATGGTGACTACCTGGATGAAGTTAAAACCAATTCGGCATCAAATGGCCATTGCCGGACAGGTCAGTGATGCACAAACGGGCCAGGTGATTCCTGGAGCTCGGGTCGAACTCTCACCGCTATCGGGTACGTTTAAAACTCGGTTAGCGCTTCAAGCAATGCAGTATGGTGAGCGTTGGGAGGCGATGACGGAGAGACCGGACCGGACGCATACCGCGATCGATGGTTCCTTCTATTTTCTGGATCTACCGGATGGCAGCTATACATTGATGGTATCGCTGCTAGGAGCAGGTACCCGCTATGGCCCGACTCAGTCAACGGTTACCGTATCTCGACAGGGCGACCGGATTCAACGAGCGACTGTCGATATTGCTTTGTCCCCCACAACCCTGAAAGGTAAAATCACAAATTCCGAAGGTGTCCCGGTCGTCATGGCCAAAGTGCAGGTAGTGGGGAGTGGCGAGAGCACCTTCAGCGACAGTCAGGGGAACTACGTGCTGACGGGTCTGGAAGCTGCGAAGCCATCGGGACAGCGGATGGTGACGGTGCTCGCACAAGGGTACGAGCTGATTTCCCAAGGTACACCGCTCAGCCAAGCTGAAGTGAAGACTTTAGACTTCACCTTGAAGCTAAAGCAAGCCAATGTCGCTGGAGGGACGAACGGTAAACGGTCCTAGGGCTTATTCAACGGAACAAAGTCCCTAAACCTTCCAAAATCAAGCCTTTAAGCGATGCACATTCTATCGAATAACTAAACTTAAGGAGTCAAAATAATGCCAGCCCCTATCTCTCGCCAGGTGTATACGTTGAGGAAGTTCCGTCAGGTTCTGCCCCGATTGCAGGCGTCGGAACCAGTACCGCCGGTTTTATTGGGGTCATTACGTTGAGTAGTTCTCCAGGCGGAAGTACCAACGCGCGCGATGTATTGGTTGGTGATAAAACTACTCCAGTCGATATTGGAAAGGGAGATGGAACTAAACTCAAGTTTGAGTTGCCACTCTCAACCGTAACTGTGGGTCCTGGTCCCGGTGGCAATGGTGACAACGGTGGCAACGTTGCTGCTGGTGCTGCTGGTGCTGCTGTTAAAAAACCACCATTAGAGGCTGAGGGACACAGTAGAAAAACTAATAGACCGACTTTGGACAAGTTGTGGTAGGAGGTTGCCTGTGTGGATGCATTCCATCAGCAAGGCAGAAATTTGGATTGCAAGTTAACTACTTTGGCAAATGCGAAAAGACTTTCCAAAGGAGCCAGATTAATCATTGAGGCTGAATACACGCAAAAACTGAATAGCTTGGCAGCAGTAATTTTATATCTAGATCCCAACCCATTTTGGCATTCTAAGCAATTGGTCCGAGAAGTCTACGCTATTTTTCTGGGATTCTATCAAAACCTCACCATTGGGTTACCCAGGCTTTATATTTACCATCCGTAAATTCACTTAACATGTCTGCAATATTTTCAATGAAATTACTGAAGCAAACATGCAAGAGGGAAATCTAGCGCATCGAATGTACGTAATTTCGCGCTGGCTAAAGGAACAAATCATACAGTTCTGTAAGGAAATACGAAATGGCAATTAGATCTAGAGGAACTTTTCTTCTGTAAATCAGTCATTTCAAGCGATTGGAGTTTAAACTAATTCCATGTACAGTGTTTTTTTAAAGACTCAGACCTTATGAACCACTACAGGCAGCATGATCCTAAATTTAGTCTAAACTCCTGTAAGGACCATCAGAAAGTCTTTTTTATTAAAGTCAGAAATATTTTCTGCAGGTACAAATTTGAGGCTGCACCGTGATTTTGTTTAGCTACGTGTCCACAGTGATCTAACTAATCTAGCTAGTAGAGGAATCATCCCTATGATCTTTCTGAATAAAAAGAAACCTCTAAAATGGCTGTTCCCCATCGCAATATTTGCATGCCTCGTGCAAGGATCTTCGCGAGGAGTAGCGTATGCTGATGCGTGCGCAGACCCTTCTCGTGAGGCTATCCAAGCCTATAATTATCTAAATCGTTTTCGAGCTGAACCGCAAAGCTATGGAAATAAACTAGGGGTTTACTTACCTGGGCGTCCTGTTCCATCCTTGCATTGGAACCAATCACTCTCCAGCATTGCCCGTCGAGTAGCGGAACGGATGGCGCAGGGTAACTATCTCTCCCACGATGACCCAAATGGATTGGGCGTCAATCAACAGATCATCCGCGCAGGCTACGCTCTGCCCGAAGATTATGCTGAAGACCCAACCGACAACAGTTTGGAGTCTTTAGCCGCAGGTGCCCCTACGGGCATTGAGGCTATCAACCAGTTAATTGAAGATGAGGGCGTATCACCTCCTTCCCACCGGGTCCATTTGTTAGCCATGGATCCTTTCTATCTTGAGCATTCTGAAGTCGGTATAGGGGTAGCCTGTGCAAATCAAAGTGCCTACAAGTACTACTATGTAGTACTAACGGCTCCTAAAGAACTACCCTAGAGAAGTGTGTATTGAGCTTCTCTTCATAGGTCTATCTGGTAATGCGTATTTTATAAACCTCGAGTTTCTGGAATTATTCGCGGAGTTTAAATAAAAGCACCTTGCTCTATCATCAAGATAAGCTCATAAAAATTAACCGTTTAGTCCGTGAAAACCCTGAAATTAGGTGGGCGAAAAAGTTGCGATAAACGTTGAACCCCCTTCTGCTACTGAAAAAAGTCACAGTAAAGGAATACTCATGACAGGAGAGGGGTAAGTTTGTCATG
>JBAUTA010000002.1:0-3319 GCA_049581985.1 Kovacikia sp. | reverse complement strand
CACTGGTACCAGACCAAGGCCGTTGGCCCGCCTCAACCCGATTATTTGAATGGCTGCGCCCTACTTCGAGTCACCCTTACACCTCAAGCCCTTTTGGAAACGCTATTAAACATAGAGGCAAATTTTGGTCGAGTTCGACGAGAACGCTGGGGACCAAGGGTTTTGGATTTGGATTTGTTATTATTCGATGATCTGATTCTGAATCTTCCTGGTCTGCAAATTCCCCATCCCCATCTGACAGAACGGGCGTTTGTGCTGGTTCCTTTGGCAGAGATCGCGCCCAAATGGGTAGAGCCAGGTAGTGGTAAAACGATCGCAGAACTCGTTCAAACGGTAGACTGTTCAGAAGTCAGTAAGTTGAGTGCTGGGATCTGAGTTCTAAAAGCTAATTGCAGAACTGATTTTGCCGCATTCTTGCTTTCCTTGCCCCCTATTTACCCCTGCCTCTCTATGCCTTTTGGTGGAGAACCTCCTCAACTGCTGAGACAGCGCCTGCTCTATCAAGGGCGCAGATTTTCATTTGAGTCTAGTCGTCTCCGGTTACCAAACGAGCAGGAAGGCGAGTGGGAATGTATTCGCCATCCTGGTGGAGCATTAGCAGTACCCGTTACGCCATCGGGCAAATTAGTGTTGCTGCGACAGTACCGCTTTACTGTGAAGGGGCGATTGTTAGAGTTTCCGGCAGGAACGGTGGAACCCAGTGAGGGACCTGAGGAAACGATCAAGCGAGAAATTGAGGAAGAAACAGGTTATCGGGCCCATCGCTGGCGTAAATTAGGCGAGTACTTTATGGCACCGGGTTACTCCGACGAAATTATCTACGCTTACCTGGCAGAAGAGTTGGAGTTGCTGGAAAATCCTCCCGGTCAGGATGAGGATGAGGATATCGAAACGACCCTGATGACGATCTCAGAAGTTGAACAGGCCATCCATGCGGGGGAGCTTGCCGATGCCAAGTCCATTGCTGCCTTTATGCTGGCCCGTCCGTTCTTAACTTAGCGATCGACCATCCGCCGATCGAGGGGTGTGAGAGATAGGGTTTAGGGTGTAACCTCAAGACGCTGACAATCAGCTAGGGGAATTAAGCTAAAGATGCTTTTGGGGCGACACTCCCAACGCCTCCTGCTTGAAATGAATGACGCCTACAGAATTAACCGAATAATTATGTCTGATCTGGTTTTGTTTTGGCATCGACGGGATTTACGGATCTCAGACAACATCGGGCTGGCAGCGGCGCATCAACGAAGTCAGAAGGTTGTAGGAGTTTTCTGCCTGGATCCCAATATTCTCCAGCGGGATGATGTGGCGGCGGCGAGAGTCACCTACCTGATAGAGAATTTACGAGAATTGCGGCAGCGCTATGCGGAGGTCGGTAGCCAATTATTGATTCTGCGGGCCCAACCAGAACGCGGTATTCCAGCGTTAGCGGCGGCTGTTAAGGTCATGGCAGTGTTCTGGAATCAGGATGTAGAGCCTTACGCCCGATCGCGCGATCAAGCCGTTGCGGCTGCTTTAAAGGAAAAGGGAATTGAGGCCTGTGAATTTTGGGATCAACTGCTGCACAAACCTGAGGATATTGTCACAGGAGCAGGACAACCCTACACGGTTTATACGCCCTTTTGGCGAAATTGGAGCCAAAAATCAAAAGCGACTCCCGCTGAAACGCTGCGGAGCACGACGGGACTGACTGATGGTGAGCAAACCTGGGCCAGACAGGCAGGGGAGATTGACTTACCCACGGCAAAGGATCTGGGATTTGTTTGGGACACCGACCTGTTTGTTGAGCCTGGTGAGAAGGCAGCTCAGGCATTACTCCAGACCTTTTGCGATCGCCCCATCTCAGCCTACCGGGAGCAACGCAACTTTCCTGCGGAGCCTGGCACCTCCCACCTCAGCGCGCCGTTGAAGTTTGGTGTAATTGGCATTCGCACCGTATGGGCGGCAACCCTGACCGCAATGCAGGACACTCGCAGCGACGAAGCCCGATCGGGGATTCAAACCTGGCAACAAGAACTGGCCTGGAGGGAGTTCTATCAGCATGGGATGTACTTCTTCCCAGAACTGGCTGAGGGTCCCTATCGGGAACTTTTCAAAGCCTTCCCCTGGAACAACAACGAAGATCATTTCCAGGCATGGTGTGATGGCAAAACCGGATATCCCATTGTGGATGCAGCGATGCGTCAGCTGAATCAAATTGGCTGGATGCACAACCGTTGCCGCATGATTGTAGCCAGCTTTCTGACCAAAGACCTGTTGATCGATTGGCGGTGGGGCGAAAAATACTTTATGCAGCGGTTGATTGATGGCGATCTTTCCGCAAACAATGGCGGTTGGCAGTGGAGCGCTTCCAGTGGAATGGACCCCAAACCACTCAGGATTTTTAACCCGGCAAGCCAGGCTCAAAAGTTCGATTCCGAAGCAGAGTATATCCGAGAGTGGCTTCCAGAAATCCGGAGTGTTGAGACGGCAGCGCTGGTGAGCGGCAAAATTTCAGAGGATGAGTGTGATCGCTGCGGCTACCCTACTCCGATCGTAGATCACAACCAGCAGCAAAAACAGTTTAAGGAACGATATCAGAGCCAGAAGGGGCAGGGTCAGGGTGAGGGAGATTGAGGGCAGGGCAGAAGGTAGAAAAGTGACTGCCCCTCCTCCCATCTCCTCCCATCTCCTCCTATCCTGACCTACCCTCCCTACCCATGTCCTACCACTTTCACTACACGCAACGGGGCAATCGGGATGCACCCACCGTGCTGTTTTTGCATGGGTTTATGGGCAGTAGTCAGGACTTTGAGCGGGTTATTTCCCAATTAGCTGATCAGTTTTGCTGTTTGGCGATCGATTTACCTGGTCATGGTAAGACCCAGGTTCAAGGAAAAGATGAGCAGTATGCAATGTCCGAAACGGCTAAGGCAGTGGTTGATTGGCTGGATCAACGGGATGTTTCTCAATGTTCTCTGGTGGGCTATTCCATGGGTGGGCGGTTAGCGCTGTATCTGGCGATTGAATTTGCCGAACGGTTTCCCCGGACAGTTCTAGAGTCGGCCTCGCCAGGGCTGAAGACCGAGCAGGAGCGGCAGACACGGTTGCAGCACGATCGGTTGTTAGCAGACCGTCTAGAAGCTGACTTTCCTGCGTTTCTGGTGCACTGGTATAACCAGCCGTTGTTCCAGTCATTGCAGCAGCATGCGGAATTTGGGCACATGCAATGGCTGCGATCGCAAAACCGCCCCCACGAACTGGCAAAATCCCTGCGATATTTAAGTACTGGACAACAGCCCCCGCTTTGGAATGCTTTAGATCACCATAGGAATCCGTTACT
>JBAUTA010000001.1:0-2037 GCA_049581985.1 Kovacikia sp. | reverse complement strand
TGCCCTCTGGATACCAGCGGCTCAAAAATACTCGCCGCAGCCAGGGCACATGGGTAAGCAAGTCCACCCGGAAGGCGTTTTTGGCAGACTGCATGGACCAGAGGGCTTGTTCTGAAATCACGGTTTGCCCCGGTGGGGTCATGATCACTGCTCGATGCAGAATTTCCGCTAGTTCTGTGAGGTTACCCGGATAGTCATAGCTGATCAAGCGCCGCAGATCCGATTGATCCAGGGCTAGCAGCGGACGATTTTGGGCCTGGCAAAATTGGCTCAGGAAGTACCGGGCAAAGTCTGGAATATCGGCCTTGCGCTGGGGCAGGCTAAACAGCTTGATGGAAAGGGTGTCTACTCCTGGTAAGCTTAGTTTCTCTGGAGCAGCGAGGATTAAGCGTACCCAGGACTGGATTGGTTTGGGAGGCTCGGTGGTCGGGGTATTCGATCCGCTCAATCTATGATTTGGCTGAAGGCTACCCGTTTTACAATAGTGGGCCAGGCGATCGCGATCTCCCGTACTTAGCACCTGGACATGATTCAGCAGCAGGGTGCCCCGCTCCAGCAGTTCCAGGATACCGGGTTGTCCGCCGACCCTACCAAATAAAGTGTCTGTATTGAGCCTGCCATCGTCCAATCGGGGCAACCTGGCACAATCGAACTCAGCAAAGGGTTGGTCCGCCAATCCAGAGCGGGCATGGATCCGCCCTGCCAGGAAGGTTTTTCCGGTTCCGGGTTGGGCTTGAAACAGGACAGGCTGTAGTGTGGTAGCGGCACGATCGATTTGTTCTACCAACTTTTGACTGGCTTTGCTGTTGCCCAGGATCGTTTCCTCGGATGGTACGGCCTGAATGTAGGACCGCAAGCCCTGAATGCGGCGCTGTTCTTGGGCAATGCGGGCACTGAAGGCGTTTAAGTCCTGCGCGAGCAGCGTATTGAATAGCCGTTCAAATTCGGCATACTGCTGCATCAACTGACGAAATCGGGCTTCGGGCAAAAACCAGATTTCGCTGGCCGTGAGGGCGATCGCCTGGGTCTGATGCCTGCCATTTTCTGGGGTTGCCATTAGTGACACATAGCCGAATAGCTCTCCGGCACTGCGATAGCGAATCAGAGATTTGCCAATTGGGGAGAGGCGATAAATTTCAACGGCCCCCCACTTCAGCAGGTACAATCCAATGTTTGGTTGGCCTTCCTGGTAGATCAACGTTTGGGATTCGACGCGAAAGCACTGCAAGGATTGGGCGATCGCCGTTAGTACTTTTTCAGGCAACTGCCCCCAAACCCGATGAAAACCGAGCCACTGGCTACAGTCCAGAACCGACTGCTGATTGGATGTTACACCGTGGGTGCTGTCTGCTCCCAAAGGCAATAACGGCTCAGGAATTACTACAACTGACTCAGTCTGAAGACCATTGGTCAAAATTACTCCAGAATCCATAATGCCTCTTGTGGCTGTTAACCCAATCAAAGGCAGCTTTACCCACAATCTGTATTTTACTGCACTTACGCATCGGGCTTTTGACGGGTGTTGTGAGCATGAACTCCGCCACTCTCCTTCAGGATCATCGTGCCTCCTGCAGTCTGTGGTGCAGGAGTGTATAACGCTGTTGATCTTTGACCTGACGCACGGCCAGGGCGATCGCCTTCTGCGTGCCGACCACCAGCGCCAGTTGTTTGGCACGGGTGAGTCCGGTGTAGAGGAGATTGCGTGACAACATCAGGTAGTGCTGCATATAGATGGGTAGAATTACCACTGGATACTCGCTGCCCTGGCTTTTGTGGATTGTCACTGCCCAGGCCAACGCGATTTCGTTGAGATCGGCATAGTCGTAACTGACTGCTCGATCGGTAAAGCGGACGGTTACCTCCTGTTCTTCCACCTCGATCGCAGTAATCATGCCCAGATCGCCATTAAAGACTTCCCGGTCGTAGTCGTTGACTTTTTGAATCACGCGATCGCCCACCCGCAGGGTCATCCCGCCCCGCACCAACGCGGCTTTGGTGGGACTGGAGGGATTGATGAGTTGTTGCAAAACGGTGTTG